>DATLHP010000427.1:0-8394 GCA_035539835.1 Bdellovibrionales bacterium | reverse complement strand
GACGTTACTCAGAAGTGCTCCGAACAAGGCCCCTGTTTTTGCCGCGATGACGCCAGCGATGGCATAGGTGACCGCAATTCCAAGAACGTAAGTGATTGAAAGAGTCAGACTCTTTGTGCGTGAGCGATTTGCGGAATTTGCTCCAAGGACGGCGATGGTGATTGGGATCATCGGATAAATGCAGGGCGTGAAGCTTGTGAGTAGGCCTGCAAAGAAGACGATGACCAAAGTGAAGAGCAACCCTTTTCCAAGAGCGGCTTTGAAGCCGTTTTGCCCGAAGTAGTCGTCGGTGTTCAATACGGGCTTCGAATCGGCAGCGCTGAGTTGAGCAACGCCCGCAGCAATGACCTTGAATGGAGTTTCAAGATCAATCGTCTTCGGAAAAAGGCAGTGCTCTTCGGTGCAAGCTTGATAGGTGAGTTTGAGTTTGAGCGTGTATTCGCCGGGCGGGAGCGATCCAATATCCAGCTTTGCGTTACCACTCGATTTTGCGCGCACGCCATATTTCATCGATTTCGATACGGTGTCATAGAACTGAACGATCGGGTTGAACATGACATCGCCGAGCTTCAAGCCTTGTGGTTCTGCGATCTCGACCTTGAAGCGATCAAGATAGGCGTGATAGTCGCCCTCTAAATTGAGGTCGAGAACAAGTTCAGGATTTTTTCCGACTTCGATTTGTGCTGGCTGCAGCTGAGCGGAAGCTGTGAGGGGATTGGTGTTTGTCGACGCTGAGTTCGATTCACCGAATGCGAAGGCCTGAGCGCAGAATAAAAACAGAGACAGAATAGAGATACTAAACCCGCGCATCATGGATTCTTTTTCGGCTGAAACGCTTCTCTTTTCAAGTCGTTTGCCTGGACTCCCTGTATCATCTTCGCCATATCGTCGAGCATGCGATCGAACTCGCGACGAGCGGCTTCGCGGTTCTTCTTTCTTAAGAACAGGAAAAAGCCCATCTGGGCAAAGTGGTCCAGCTTGTATGGTCCACGGTAGGATTCCCATTTCTGACTTTCGCAGAAAATGAAGCCATCGCTTTCAGTCGTTGGTGTTGGATGAAACTTTCCGTGGATCAGCTGATACGGAAGCGTGAGTTCATCTTTCGGTACCGAGCATACGAATGATGTGCACTGAACTCCTGCAGGCGTCGGCGTGTTCGCATTGAATTTTTCAAGTGATGCTCGAGTGAAGTGTCCGAATGTTTTTGAACGTGTGCTGGCGTCGTAGCCGAATGTCTTCAATGTTTTATAAAGCGTCGGAGCGCGAAGATGAAGTTCAAGACTGTGTTCGGCGACGTGTGCGCCATAGTGCGGAGTTCCGAAAGTGACGATCGAAAGAACACCGTTTTCTTTTGGCCAAATTTTTGCGAGGGCTCTGGCGACAAGCCCGCCAACCGATTGTCCCAACAAATGAACGGGGCGATCGGTAAGGCCCTTGCTCTTCAAAAAAGCGAGTGCTTCTTGAGCTTGAATCTCGGGCGCATCCCAGCCCATTCCCTCAACGGCAACGAATTCCATTCCACGTTTTTCGAAGCCTTCTTGAAGGTGTTCAGACATGGTTCCGAAAATGACGGGACCGATGCGAACAAGATTGTCGCCATAAGTGTTGAGTCCATGGAGATAGACAACGAGCGGAGCCTGGGTGGTCATACCTAGACTTTCGATGAGCGGTGGAGGCTTGTAAAGACGCGACGTGAGTCCTGAGCGCGTATCCGAAGCGCTCGCCATGAGTCGAGTTTTCTCTTGGGGTCACGAAGCATTCTCAACAGTTAGACATGTCAGACCGAAACGAAGAACGAGGTGTTACATGGGTATAGTTGGAATGATTCTCGTTATGGCCTGCGTGTTCGGTGCCTATGCCGTTCACGGTGGTCACCTGCATGTCCTCTGGCAGCCTTCCGAATTCGTTATCATCGGTGGCGCGGCTGCGGGTGCGTTGATCATCGGTAACCCGATGTCGACGGTCAAAATGGCATTGAAGATGGTCATCAAAGCTTGGCTCGGAAAAGGCCCAGGCAAAAAAGAATACACAGAGCTTCTTCAGATGATGTTCCAGCTCTTCCAGATCTTCCGTAAAGACGGTCCGCAAGCGGTTGAAAGACACATCGAAGAGCCAGAGAAGTCAGAGATCTTTAAACAGTATCCGACGTTCTTAAAAAACCATCATGCCGTCGACTTTCTATGTGACACGATGAAGATCACGCTCTCGGCGGATCTTTCTCAATATGATGTCGATGATCTCTTGAACGACGATATTAAAGTTATCCACGAAGAAGAACACCAGGCGCAGCACGCGATCAATGCGGTTGCCGAAGCCCTTCCGGGTCTCGGGATCGTCGCCGCCGTCCTTGGTGTCGTCCACACCATGGGATTCTTGACGGCGGGTACTGAAATCATCGGGGGACTCATCGGTGCCGCTCTCGTCGGTACGTTCTTCGGGGTTTTGATGTGTTACGGATTCGTTGCTCCAACAGCCTCGAAAATGGGTCTCGATATCGCATCGGAAGGTCGCTATTTGATGGTCATCAAAGCTGCGATGGTTGCGCTTCAGCGTGGGGCTCCTCCGCTGGTTTGTGTCGAGTACGCTCGACGCGCTATCTTCCCGCACGATCGTCCAACGTTCTCTGAAATGGATGCGGCCACTAAGGGCGTTAAGAAGGCGGCATAAATGAGAGTTTTCGCGAGGAAACTCTCAGCAACGTCGGAGACGTTGCGAAAGGGATAGTCGATGGCAGAGAAGAAGCCTCAGATCGTTATTAAAAAAATCACTGTGGTCGCCGGCGGCGCTCACGGTGGTGCGTGGAAGGTTGCCTTCGCCGATTTCATGACGGCGATGATGGCCTTCTTCCTCGTCATGTGGCTCGTTAACCAAACGAGCCCGGAAGAGAAAAAAGCGATCTCTGACTACTTCTCAACTCCATCGGTCATTGAGTATCAGTTCCAGAATTTCGGAGCAGAACTCACGCTCGAGAAACTCTTCCTCGATCTCATCAATGAACCTTTGAAGACGCTTGAATCATTCGTGACGCCAGCGGATCGCACGCCGAATGTCATGCATCTCGGTACGAAGAAGATCGTCATGGCCTACATGGCTGAGCAGCTCGGCAATATGGCGAGTGATGTGAATGTCACAGCTGATAAAGTCGTTTTCGAAATTCCAGACAATCTCTTGTTCGATCGAGGAACTCCAGATCCGATCGGTCAATTCGTGAAAGTGATGGAACGAGTAAAAGGTGTAACGGCAGGTCTCGAAGACTCGAACATCTATATTACTTCGGTTGTCTTCCGTGAGTCGGTTCCAGGTGGATCGATGGTGACGGCATCCAATGTTTCTGAACAGCGTCTCGATCTTATTCGCGACAAAGTTTTAGGTGCACTCGAGAGTGACTCAGTTGCCGTCGTTGCGAAAGCCAACGCCCGCAATGACGATCGACCAGTGAAACAACGCCAAGGCTCGGGCGGATTTATTCGCTTCGAGATTCGTCAGAAAACGACGAAGCCCGACGGCTCAAAGCCTAAGACGAAGTACTCAGGCGGCACTTTCGGCGGATCAGACGTCGACAATGGCGACTACGATAACTTCGTCGACGCCGTCGCCAAGAAAAAACGCTAGAAGGTACCAGCTCGCTTTTTGGCCCGAAGCGCGTCATTGCATGACGCACTTCGGGCCAAAAAGCGAGCTGGTACCTTTATTTCAGGACTATCTTTGGAAGCTTGTGTTCGGCGTGACCGCCGACGCGAAGCTCTTTCGGATGCTCGTACGCGTTGCCGTTGGCATCGCGGCTAAACTTTCCTTCATCGACCAAGAAGAGACCTTTGAACGACTTAAGCGGAATGTTGTACAGGTTTCCGTTTGAAGCCGTTGCACCTTCGGTCGTTCCAGTCACGCGAATCGCATCTGGAACTTGATCTGGTGAGTAAGTTCCACGCTCGAGAACGTCGGTTTCATTTAGGCCAGCGCGCTCGGTACGGACACGATCAGCCGATGCAGCGCCGCTCTCGTTCACGCCTTGCTTGGTGAGAATCCAATCCCACTTAGCAAGTTCGAAATCCTGATAGCGTCTGCGATCTGGATCTGTGTAGCCTTCGCGAGCGTAAACTTTGATGACTGCAGTTCCGACAGGAAGCTTTTCACGCATCCAAGCGATCGCTTGGTTTTCAACGCGCGTGCAACCCATCGAGCGTGGATCCATTTGCGCATTGATCTTCTCGTCGCGAATCAATTCGATAAACTTGCCACCATCCGCGCCCCAGCCGAATGTTCCGTGTGTCCATTGAGCATCGGCGTCAGGTCCGAGGTGAGCGGTGTACCAACCGAATGAACCGCGCGTGAGACCACGATGATCTGGTAGTAACGATGTCGAAAGCCAATCATTCAACTCGGCGCCTGGTCCTGGAATCTGTGGGTAGTAAGCGCGATACCAAGACGGAAAGAGGTTCTGATTGTCTTCATAGAACTTGAACCAAGCTGTGATCTTGAAGCTTCCAAGAATCGTGCGGCGACTCTTGTCTGGAGTGTCTTCGCCAGCGGACATATCTGTTTCGAGAACAAGAGTGTGCGGGCAATCGCCATTGGCTTCTGGTGCCGTGCAACGACGATAAACACGAACTTTCTCAGTCGCGATGTTTTGAACCATGAAGTAGCGGTTCGCATCGGCTTCTTCGACCGTGTCGGGAGTTGGCTCTTTAGAAACGTAAGGTGCCGGGATGAATACGGGTTTTTGCGGCGGAGCAGGTTCTTGCGCCTGAGCCTCTGGTGTACGTGTATCGATACGAACGACTTCGATCAATTGATCTTCGCCTTGCGGAACTGGGTCAATAACCTTCACCGGCTCGTTCTTTTCGAGAATCTCGTTGGAATCGGCAGGATGCTGTGTCGGTGATTTGCGGCCGCGTAGGCGGTCCGTCGTCGGATAGACTGTTTGATCTTTCTTAAGATCTTTCGGCGGAGTTTTTGAGCGTCGTTGCTCAGAGATTTCGTCGCCCGTGTTCTTGTTTTTTTCACGGACTTCGTGCCAGCGCGAGTTTGAACACGCGACCGAGCCAAGGCCAATAACCGTCACCATCAAGCCGTAAACTGTCAGCCTGAGCAGCTTTATATTGCTCATAAAATCTCCGGGCCCTTCGTATAATGAAACAATTGCGAACGAAGCTAGTCATTGCATGAGGCGAGCCGACCGTTTTTATGAGAAGATATTGGGATGCAAAACAGTCTTGTGAGCCCAGGTGTTGCGAAGGCGGCATCGACCCTTTGGCGTGATCTTACCTTCGTTGGATTCGACACTGAAACGACTGGCAAATACCCTCTCGAAGCAGAGATTTGTGAAATCGCAGCAGTGAAATGGCGGGGTGGCCAAGTCGTCGAGACTTTTGAAACGCTATTAAAGCCATCGAAGCCAATGAGCGCCGAAGTCATCGCCATTCACAACATCACCAACGCAATGGTCGAAAACGCTCCATTGATTACCGACAAAATAGGTGAGTTTCACGCATTCATTCAAGACACGGTTCCGCTCGCGCACCATGCTCCATTTGATTTGGGTTTCGTGAGTTTAGAATTCGAGAAGGCAGGGTTGGCGCTTCCGGATCACCCGGTTCTTTGCACGTCGCTTCTGTCGCGAAAACTCTTTCCAGAAAGCGAAAACCATCGGCTCCAAACCTTGATCAAGTTTTTCTCACTCGCCCAGGGTGCGGCCCATCGCGCTCTCGATGACACGAAGGCTTGTCTTGAAGTCGGTCTTCGTTGTCTCGAAAAAACCGGCGGTGAGGCGATGTTGAGCGATGCATTTCTTCATCAGGGCGGCGCACTCACATGGGAACGTTTCTCGATGCGAGCCCTCGAAGCTTCGCCAATCTTGGCAAAGCTCATCACCGCGATCAAAGAACAACGAGTGATCGAAATGACCTATGGTGGAGGCGCGCAAGCTCAGCCACGCAAAGTTCATCCGCACGGCCTCGTTCGCTCACTCGATGGTGACTTCATGATCGCCTATGCCGAGCAAGATCAACGATCGAAGCGCTTCTTTTTAGAGAAGATCACTAAGATCGAGATCATTCGTTAAGGATTTTTCTTTAGATAGCAGAAAAGGCGGTTAGCGTAGGATATATGATGGGAAATCCAGGTATAGCCGGCAGCTAAATAAATATAGTCGTCGTCTTGTTTGATGTATCCCGCATCACATCTCTGCCCATGCGGATCTTGCTCACACAGTGCGAGATTCGCAGCGACCGAAAAGCCTGGGTACGATCCTCCGACGTCGTAGTGCTTCCGCATGAAGCCAAAATCATTGTCGTTTGCCACATGATTGCCTAGTTCATTGAGCGCCTCGCTGTCCGATTTACTTCCCTCTGTTGCATACGCTCGTGCGATTCGTTTTCCTTGAACCGGTCCATTGGGAGGATAATCAGTCGTAGCCAGCACGAGAACTATAGGATGAGGTGAAGGAGGTTGAGATGCTGTCTCTTGAAAGTAGCAATCTCCTCTGTAGAACAATGCGGTGTTGCTCGGCAGGCTTTGAGGTGGAACATCCTGTCTTGCTGAAAGATAAATCTCCTCGAGCTGATCATAAGCGCTGTTAGTTGCATTTGCGTCTAATGTAAAAGCCAGAAATACAAATACTATTGCTGCGATTCTCATTCACGTCTCCTGTTTCGAACCGACAGCGTTCTTCGGCTGTTTGCTCCGGTCAAGGCATAAGTCGGCATTGTTTACGTTCATTGCTGAGGGATTCGAATTTGGAGATCCGTTTACGTAAACCGGCGTATGCTTCCGCGCATTCGTCACATTAAGAAGGCCGAAAGCCGCTATTACTTTTTCTTTCGTGTCGGCGCCTTGGCAGCTGCTTTCGATTTTGCTGCCGGTTTCGTCGCGGTTTTCTTGGATGCTTTCGCTTTTTTGGTCGAGCAGTTCTTGATTGAAAAGAGTTCCGTATCTTTTCCCAGCAAGGCTCCGTCTTGGTTTTGTAGTCGAAGCTTATAGAGACCTTCGGCAATCGTGAACGAACCGTCGTCTCCAACCGTCTTATGAGTTGGTTTGAGTTCCCATTGGTAGAGGCCTGCAAGATTCTGAACCGTTGCGAGTTTTCCAGAATTACTCGATGTCGCGAGCATGATATCGACTGATTCTTCCGTGATCGGGCCAGAGTCCCATTTCACGTCGATCGTTTTGCCAAAACAAAGAGTTTCGCCGCCGACAGGGGCATTGAAAATCTGTTGGGGTTCCTCGCAACCTTTTCCGGGCGTCCAAATTCCTTTGCAGTTGGTCTGTTGGATTTGTTCGAGTTCGGCGGCAGCTTGCTTTGAGGATTCCTCGAGCGCCGAGGCATTTTGCTTCAGCTTGGCAGCCTCTTGAGTGAGCTCCGCGTTCTTTTGCTCGAGTTCTTCGATAGTCGCATTCTTCGCTTCGATTTCACTCCAGGCAGCGAAGGCTCCTCCGCCGATGAGAGCGAGAAAAAGTATGGCAAATAAGAGTTTGCGAAGTTTCATGCGCTCGTCCTTTTTAAGAGTGGCTCACAAACAATTCCAGCACTGATCTTAGGCGCCGTCATCTGAGGAATTGTTTGGCGTTCCCTGACCATTGGCGAGCTTTGTTTCTAGTGCGCTCTTCATTCGAAATCGTGGAGTAGTATACTAGACGCTTAGGAGGCTCTCGCATGTGTTACTCGGCGATGATCGAAGCTGATCTGAGAAAACTCGAACGACGCTTTGGTGCGAAGATCGACCTCGACAATTTGCAGATCGCCTTTGAAATGCGCGATGTCTATAAATCGGCGATGATTCCTTCGGCAATCGATACCTACATCATTCAAAATGCGAAAACGCCCACCGAGAAGCGCTTAGCGAAAATGGCGAAGTCTCACTACAAAGCTGAGATTGAAAAATTCTCGGCAAAACTCAAAAAGTACGAGCAAGACGTCAAAGATTTCGAAGCTAAAATCAAAGCTGGATCGAAAGCCAAAGACCTCAAAGCGAGCTTAGAAAAACGCAAAGCGACCGTTGAATGGCACAAAGAGAAGATTGATTACTACGAGAAGATCGACGAGCAAGGCGCTCCACGTGTGTTTCCAAACTTCTACGCTCCGGTTGTTGTGAAAGATGACAAGCAGGCTTGGATTCGATTGATGCGTTATCAGCTTTGTCCCAGAAGTGGGAAAGAGCTCAACGCATTCAAATACAATCTCTTCAACGCACGGAAAGATCGCCTAAAGGACTCGTCAACTTGGAAAGCAGTGTTTGGCAAACAGCACGGGATATTTCCGTTCTATCGATTTTACGAAAGCGTCGAAGGAAAGAACGGCGAGGCCAAGCCAATCTACTTTGAGCCGAAGCATGGCGATCTAATGTGGGCCGCAGCCCTTTTCGAGAAGAGTAAAATTAAAGAAGGTGAGCTTTGGTC
>DATLHP010000426.1:0-6570 GCA_035539835.1 Bdellovibrionales bacterium | reverse complement strand
GTCGTGGCCCGATGCCACAGCAACACCAGCAGCTGCGACTAGAAAGAGTGCCGAGATCGTCAGTGACTTTGGCGTAAATCTTCCGAATGAAATCATGTCTTAATCCCCCCAAGACAAGTGCGAAAATTCCGTCATGGACATCGCATGGGAAAAGAGCCTAGCAATTCGTCCTGTGGTTTCCAGAATAAAGTTCCGTTTTGGAACCACCTGTCTCATTTTTATTTTCTGCAAAGCATTAAGACATTGATTTTACTTGGGTGAATTTCGGAGCCTGGCGTTAAGTCCTGGTGCCATTTCGGGCAGAACGCGCCGATTTCAGTGACTTTTTAGCCTTCTTTTTAGGCATCTTTCCGGTCTTAAATTTTTCCAGTTTATGGCTCTTTTTGACCGGCTTTCGGGTCGATGGAAGTGCGGTTTTACGCCTCGGATAGAGCGTTTTGCAGATCTCGCATTTTGTTCCGTCGCATCCGCGCGCGCTACAGTGTTCGCGTCCGTAGTAGATAATTTGGAGGTGTAGTTTATTCCACAACTTCGGTGCAAAAAGGGCTTTGAGGTCGCGCTCAGTTTGTTCGACCGATCGTCCATCGCTTAATCCCCAGCGAAACGCCAGGCGGTGAATGTGTGTGTCGACCGGAAACGATGGAACGCCAAATGACTGCGCCATTACGACTTGCGCTGTCTTGTGGCCAACTCCAGGAAGCTCTTCGAGCTTGTCGAGATCATCCGGAACATGTCCGTCGTGTTTATCGATCAGAATTTTTGAAAGATTCCAGATCGCTTTGCTTTTCTGCGGGCTGAGCCCGCATGGTTTGATGATGTCGCGAATCTCTTCGATCGAAAGCTTGATCATCGCTTGCGGAGTTCTCGCCCGATTAAATAGGAGGGGCGTGATCTGATTCACGCGAACATCTGTGCATTGAGCTGAAAGAAGGACAGCGATCAACAAGGTGTACGAGTCAGTATGGTCGAGCGGTATCGGCGGGTTCGGGTAGAGCTCTTCAAGACGTTTGGCAGCGTATTCGGCTCGTTCTGTCTTAGTCATTGCTCGACTCCGAATGTGAGATCGAATTCTCGCGGAAGCTTTGCTGTGATCGAAATATTGAACTCACCTGTCTGCAACATAAGTTTTTCGGCGTGCAGAAGCATGCGCGAGAACCCGTAACGAGAGAAAATCATCTCGTTATACTTCTTGTCGCCGTAGCGGGCGTCGCCAACGACAGCGTGTTTGGAAATCGCAGAATGCTTTCGAATCTGATGTTGCCTGCCAGTGAGTAGATCGACTTCGATCTCAGTGAAATAGTTGTTAGCGCGGCTGATCTTGAAGCGAGTTTCAGATGGTTTTCGATCTTCGGCTTTGCCTTGGGGATTTGTGCGTCCTTCGCTTTTGTCCGAGATCGCGTAACGCCATTGTCCTTCTTTTTCTGAGAGTTTTCCTCGAAGAACGGCGCGATAGGTTTTCGAAACGGTTCGTGACTCTCCGAATGCACTTTGCAGCACCGATGCAGTGCTTCGATCAACTGCAATCAATAAGACGCCACTTGTTTCGCGATCCAATCGATGGACGCAGGTTTCAAACCCGTTCCAGCCTGATTTGTCCGCTAAATTTGGATTGTTCTTGAGTTCGCGTCGAATCATAGCGAGCGCATCGTCTTCTTCTTGATTGGTCGCGTGAGAGGGAAGCCCTGTCGGCTTATCAATGGCGATCCAACCTTTTCCAGAGTCGAGAATCAGTGAGTTCATCGGCCAGTGATCCCAAAGCTTGCGAGAATGTCGTTGAATCGGAATTCCCGTCCGGTGAATGCCTGGATTTTCGTTGAGGAAACTTTCTTCGGATTCTCTGCAGACTCTGGCTTGAACGTTGGAGTTTCGAGTCCGAGGGCTTCTGTCGCGGAAGCGTAGAAGCTCTTGCGAGTCGGGTGAATGTCAGCAACGGCATTGAAGACTCTTGCTGTGCCTTTGGGTGGAGCCGGCTTTTCGACAAGAATCGCTATCGCCTCAGCAAGATCATCTTGATGGATGAGGTTCACTACAGAGTCCGGATCTCCGAGATTCTTTTTTCCCTGTAGAAACAGTCCGGGGTGTCGCCCTGGACCAACGAGGCCCCCTGCGCGAACAATCGTCAGCGAGAATCCGTGTGTCTTCGCCGCTTGAGTGAGTTGCGTTTCCGCATTCAGTTGAATGCGGCCTGAATCGCGTGTGGGTTGAGGAGGGGTGTCCTCATCGACAGTGCCTTGATTGTCGCCATAAACAGAAACCGAACTAGTGAGAATAAAATGTTGTTCATTCAAGTTCGGGCGACTGGCGAGAATCGATTTGATTTGGTTGGAGTAGTATTCGTCACCGAGTGCCGAGTTCGGAGGCAGCATGATGATGACCACCGGACTCGATAGAAAACTGCGAAGGGTGTCGTTGGTGGAAGTATCGAAATCATCGCCTTCGATACGCAGCAGAGTTGCTTGAAAACCGAGCGAATTGAGAACGCTGAAGCGCTCGGGTCTGGTGGTCGAGGCTAATACTTTGAATTCCTTCGCCATGAGCTTTTGCCCAAGAGGAATTCCCAACCAACCGCACCCTAGAAGGCTAACATTCATCGCTGACACTCCGACCGACGACGCAGACTAGCTAAAGAACTCATCGAAGTCACTTTTGTTCGCTAGTGTTTCGCCGTAGACTGAGTACCTATGAGTGCAGGCCGTACGATCGCAGTCGGAGACATACACGGGTGTTCGATGGAACTCTCGCGTTTGATCGAAGTTTTAAGCCTTACTGCGAATGACACGGTTGTCTTTCTTGGGGACTACATTGATCGCGGCCCCGATTCAAAAGGTGTCATCGATCTGATCGTCGACCTTCGCGACAAATGCAATGTCGTGACTTTGAAGGGTAATCACGAAGCAATGTTCATCGACTTTCTTGAAAGCCCAGAGTCGGCAGGCGCCGGACTCTTCGTTCTCAACGGTGGAAGTGCGACGCTTGCAAGCTACGCCGGCGAGCGCGGTAGTTTTGTGCTTCCTGAGTCACACATTAAGTTTCTCTATGATCTCAAGCTCACATTTGAAACTGACACGCATTTTTTCGTTCACGCTGGTGTGCCGCTAAAGCCTTTGAATGAGCTCGATGAGCAGGCAGAAGAGACGACTTTACTCTGGAGTCGGCAACCGTTTCTTTCGACCACACAGAAGTGGGAGAAGGTGATTGTCCACGGCCACACTCCGGTGAATGATGTCGAAGTGAAACCGAATCGCATCAACGTCGATACTGGCTGCGTCTATGACAATCACTTAAGCGCTATTGAGCTTCCGAGTGGTCGGATCTACCGAATTCCGCGCCGAGCAGGATTGAAACCTGTGCTGTTTCCGATCGAAGCAGATTCTCCGCGCGTTGCCGTTCGTTTTTCGGGACGGCTTCCGGTGCGGGCATCGAAACCAGGTAAGAGCCAGATTGATTTTGAAACTCTGAATTACAATCAGTTCGGTCTATTGATGGAGCAAAAGGGCACATCGTTTTCGGTTCCTTTTGCTGTCGGCGATCGGATTGAAGGCGTTATCGGCGAAGACGGCCAGACCGCGATCGAATTCCAAGGAGAAGTCGTTCGTATCGAAACGCGCAGTGAGCGAAGACTTTTTGGTGTTCGTATTGATCGCGTAAAAAACGGCGATGATGGCCGCGTGTGGATCGAGCGTCCATCGTAATGAAGGCTCCTCTTTTTCAAAAACTGCCGCAGTTCCATGAAGTCTCAAACGAAATTATTCTCGATCGGTTTCTTGAATACGCGACCGAGAAGAAACTTGAGCTGTATCCGGCGCAAGAAGAAGCGATTCTTTCTCTCTATGACGGCAACAATGTCATTCTCAATACGCCAACAGGTTCCGGAAAGAGCCTTGTCGCGCTAGCGCTTCACTTTCACGCGCTCGCGATGGGCAAGCGATCTGTCTATACGTGTCCGATCAAAGCGCTCGTGAACGAAAAGTTTCTGCATCTTTCAAAAGAGTTCGGTCCGGACCAGGTTGGCATGATCACTGGCGACGGATCGGTGAACCCGGATGCGCCGATCCTATGCTGCACGGCCGAGATTTTAGCCAATCAGGCACTGAGAGAAGGAATCGAAACGGCATTCGATGACGTCATCATGGATGAGTTTCATTACTACTCGGATCGAGAGCGGGGAGTGGCTTGGCAGATTCCGCTTCTGACGATGGCGCGGACGCGCTTTCTTCTGATGTCGGCGACCCTCGGCGAAATGGAATTCTTTGAGAAATCGCTGAATGATTTAACGGATCGACCGACAACGATCGTTTCTGGTAGCGAGCGGCCCGTGCCACTCGAGTTTTCTTACCGAGAAGTGCCACTGCATGAAACCGTGAAAGAGCTCATCGAGCAGGGACGTGCTCCGATCTATCTGGTGAACTTCACGCAAGCGAATGCTGCTGAACAAGCACAGAACATGATGAGCGTCGATTTCACATCAAAAGAAGATAAGAAAACGATTCTCGAACGCCTTTACGGAACCAAGTTTTCATCGCCTTATGGAAAAGACATTCAACGTTTTCTCAAGCACGGGGTTGGTCTTCACCATGCAGGCCTTCTTCCGAAGTATCGCATGCTTGTCGAGAAGCTCGCTCAAGAAGGCTTGCTGAAAGTCATTTCAGGTACCGACACACTCGGTGTTGGTGTGAATATTCCGATTCGCACGGTGCTCTTTACGAAGCTCTGTAAATTCGATGGTCAGAAAACAGTGATTCTCTCGGTTCGAGATTTTCATCAGATCGCGGGCCGCGCGGGTCGAAAAGGGTTCGATGATCGCGGTTTCGTCGTCGCTTTGGCGCCAGAGCATGTGATCGAAAACAAGCGCATGGAAGAAAAAGCGAAAACCGATCCGAAGAAGGCAAAAAAGCTTGTTAAGCAAAAGCCCCCGGAAAAAGGCTATGTTCATTGGGACGAAAACACTTTCAAAAAACTGATCGCAAGCCCCCCAGAGGCCCTTGAATCTCGTTTTTCAGTCTCACACGGAATGCTTCTCAACGTTCTGTCTCGAGAAAATGAAGACGGATGTAAGGCGATGCGATCACTGATTCGCTCGTCACATGAAACTGAAGGTGCAAAGAAAAAGCATCGCGGGCATGCCTTTGAGCTCTTCCGCGCACTCGTGGATCGGAAGATTATCGAGGTTCTTCCGCAGCGCGAAGCCAATGGGCGCAGTGTTCGTGTGAACGTTTCGTTGCAAGAAGACTTCTCGCTCAATCACAGCTTGGCGCTATGGCTGATTGATACTTTGGCGCTTCTTGACCCCGAGAGCGACACCTATGCTCTCGACATTTTGACTTTGGTCGAAGCGATTCTAGAAAGCCCTGATCTCATTCTTCGAAAGCAGCTTGATCGCGTCAAGGGTGAAAAACTTCGTGAATTGAAAGAGGCAGGCGTTGAGTACGATCAGCGCATGGAAGAGCTAGAAAAGCTCGAGCACCCAAAACCTCTGCGCGATTTTATTTATTCGACCTTCAACGATTTCGTCGATCGCCATCCATGGGTCGGGCACGAAAACATTCGCCCGAAATCGATCGCTCGCGAAATGTTCGAGCACTTCTTAAGCTTCGGTGAGTACACGCGCGAATACGATTTACAGCGAGCCGAAGGCATTTTGCTGAGATATCTTTCTGAAGTCTATCGCGCCCTCGTGCAAACGGTGCCCGAGAACATGCGAACCGATCAGGTGCTTGAGATCATCGATTACTTTGCCCTCATCGTCAGAGGAGTGGATGCCACTCTTCTCGAAGAATGGACGAAGTTGAAGTCTCCAGAAGGAGCGTCATCGAGCGCATTGCGATCAGACGATCTGTCGCTGGTAGAAGAATCGAAAGCGCGCGTCTTCGGAAAGTCAGAAAGACGTGCAGCTCAAACAGCGATCTTTGGTTTCTTAAGACTCATGACGACAGGCCAATACGAAGAAGCAGCGGCATTCTTAGTGGATCACGATCCAAGCAGCCAATGGACGGCGGGCTCACTCGAGCAAGCTGTGAAGCCTTTCGCCGAAGAAGGCTACCAAGGCATCCGCACCGACAGCAAAGCCCGTCACGCAGCCCACATGTCAGCAAAAGAAGAAGGCGATCACTGGCTGATCGAACAAAAACTCTTCGACAACGACGGCGCAGAAGATCTCGCCGAATCACTCTCAGGCTGGAAAGCCGAGTTCATCGTAAAGACTCAAGGCCATCTTGCGTTCGCCGGTTTCTCAAACGAACATTCCACCAAATAAACTGAGTAGATACCACAGTTTCCGCTGCGGAATCTGATCAGAAACGCGCATCCAACTTGGCGATTTCAAGGTCCGAAAATATTTGGTTCTCGAGCACGGTGACGGTGTCGAACTTTGCGACAGTCATTTCGAAATTTCAGGCGTGTCAGAATTGACGCAGTTTGTGTCAAAATCTATCGCTGCTGAAAGCCGGGACGCGTATAACTTCGTTCATGCAAACGAACGAAACATTCCGACAGTTTCTGCAAGATGAATTGAGTAAGCGCTCGGAAAAGAATCCAGCCTACTCGATCCGGTCATTTGCGAAAGCCTTAGAC
>DATLHP010000425.1:0-15706 GCA_035539835.1 Bdellovibrionales bacterium | reverse complement strand
CCTGGTTTTAGAAGCTACCTTATAGCCAAACTTCTTGAACAAGCACAAATAGGAGTTCTTGAAATTCATCTTGGTGAATCAACTGGAGAAATTCATTTCGATGATTGGACTCTCGGGATTAAAGGCGAATTCGGATTTGTTCAATGGCTAAGAACAAAGCATTCCAACCAATCACTCCAATGGTGGAAAGAGCAATTTGGAGAGTTAGGGCGCGATATCTATGAAAAGCGGCCAATAGTGCGATCGGCTTTCTTAAAACTCAACTCCTTGCAAAGTAAAAACTTCGAACGGGAATTTGGAAAGCGCGGATCTTGGAATGGCGAAAACAGCGATGGACAGGTCGCGTTTCTATTCGATCTCTACCAACACAATCTACAAAGATTCTTGAAAGAGCTGCGCGCGGAGCTAGGTCGCAATGGTTTCAGTGACGTTGTCATTGATGTTTGGGGATTTGCTAATTGGATGCCTGCCATGACAGTTCAACCAAACGCATATATCAGCACTCCGCCTGACGAACGATGGAAGTTGAATTGGCCGACAGATCCAAACTTTGATTTAAACAGAAATCGCGAACGAATAAAAAAAATCATGCAGGAACAGATGGTTTCAGTAAAACCAGTTCCAGTGGTTTACATGATCGATCACTCACAGCCCTTTGACGAATTTAAAATGCTCTCAGATGAGCGCCAGGCAGAACTCACGGCATTCTTTTCGGATATCACAAAAGAGCTCGGCGCTAACTTTGTTTTCAGGTCCTATAGCAACGACCGGAATCTGTTGGGACCAAAAACAAAGAAAGTTATTGAGACTCAATGCCGGCAGAAGAAACTGAATTTCTGCCCAACAAATAGCTGATCATTGAATCTGTGAATATTCGCCGAGCTGTTTCGAAAGATGCCAATGAACTAAGTCAGCTTGCGATGAGATCAAAAGCTTACTGGCCATACCCTGCCGATTATCTCGAAAAATGCGTCGAAGCTCTTCGTATTGATGAAAACTATATCCAAAATTGGCCAGTCTTTGTTGGAGAGAGTGATCAAAGAAGTTTCGGTTTTTTTGCTTTAAAAAATATTGCCGGTGAAAACCGGCTCGATCATCTCTGGATAGACCCGCCATTCATAAAAATGGGTTTTGGAAAGTCACTTTTCCACCGGTCTGTTCAAGAGGCGCAGCTTCTAAAATGGAATAGCTTTCGATTGGCGGCGGATCCATATGCACTGGATTTTTACTTGAGGCTAGGCGGGCATCAAATCGGCACCGTCCAATCGAGGATAAAGCCTGATCTGTTTTTGCCGCACATCGAATTCAAGTTCTGATCCAGATGTCATAGCAGACGCTTTGAAATCAACAAACTTAGATTGGCCGTAAGGATCCACTCACCACTTGCTTCCGGCATGTAAAAAGCAAAGAGCGAGTTCGGGTCTCTCCCGTTCTCGCTCTTTTGGATCTGACGTCCTCGACTGAATGAGGAGGTCCGAATGCCGAATATTCCTACGTGTTATAGGAAGTTTCGTCGTTTACTCGCGATCGCTAAACGAGTCCTAGGTCTGGTTCTGTTGATGATTGAAATCGTGAGGCGATTGCGAGATTTGCTCTAAGTAAGTCGTTTGAAAGATGCCCCAACGTATTCACAGCATCTCGATGATGAGGCGTTAAAACCTCGAGGCGAAAGATCAGGGAGCAAAATCGAGAACGGGATGGCCCGCCCCAAAACCACTCACTTCACCGCCTAAATTCATGCAACCGAGAACGAAACGTTTCGTACGAGTGTGAGAGCTTTGCGATTTTTGCGCCGAAGAGGTCTTCGGCTAGGATCATTAGGATTTCGCGGTGGCAATATTGTCCGATGGCGCAGTGGCAAACCAAGTAGACGGTATGATGGCGGCTTTCTTCTGCGATCTCGCTGAGACGCGCGAGGCCTTCGACACTTAGGTCGAATTTCTTTTCGTAGTGAATTGCTTCGAAGGCGGCGTCGTGATCATCGAGCGTTTTTTCTCGCTCTTTGAATTCAGCCAACAACTCTTTGCTCGGGGCTAGATCGGATATGTAGCCGTCGATGAGATTTTTTTTCATGTAACGCGGATAAAACCGTGTCACGACGTAAATTCGGCCGTGCCGCTTGGTTATTCTCGAACTTGAAATGTCTTCGACACGAGCTTCACGAATCACGATTGCCCGAATCCGAGAATGCGGCGTGGAGAATTTTTCTTCGCTAGGCTCCTATTCAATCGATAGGTCATAAACAACGCAACGATCGCGAAAATCATCTCGAACCACGAGGCCTTGCGAACAACAGCGTTCTTTTTTTCTTTAACGGCTTCTTGAAGCGTGTAAACGCCCTGCGGGTAATCCAGATTTCGATCGCGATGATAAGTTTCGACCATCGAATTGATCTCACTACCCAACAAGATCACGACTCCCGCCACGTACAACCACAACATCAGAATGATGACCGCACCAAGGCTGCCGTAAGAAGCCGTGTAATTGGCAAAATTCTCGACGTAGAACTTGAAAACCAACGATGCCACCAAAAGAAGGGCTGTGCCAATCAATGCACCTGGAGAAAAGAAGCGAAACTTCTGTTTTACATCGGGACCAAAGTGATAAATCAACGAGAACGTCCCGATCACCATCAATAGCAGGACCGCATAGCGGAACACCGTGAACCCGATTTGCGCTGGAATACCAAATCCAATTCGAGCGACCAGCCAGCTCTGAATCAGACCACCAAAGATGATCGTCGCAAAAGCCACGATCACCATCAATCCGAAGGCGATGGTCAATAGAACGGCGATGCCTCGCGCCTTCCAAAACGGACGACCTTCGCGAACACCATAGGTCACATCAAGCTCTTGCATGATCGCATGCAAACCAGATGATGCCGCCCAAAGAGTCAAAAGTGCACCGAACGACAACACACCACCGCGGCGCTGCTGCGTGATTTCGCCGATGGTGGCTTCGATCGTGGCAGCAGCCTCGCCCGGCAAAAACTCTTTGATCAAACCCATGACCTGTCCGTGCAAGTCTTGAATGGGCAGATACGGAAGCAAAGACAGAAAGAAAATTAGCGCGGGAAACAATGCAAACAAGAGGTAATAAGAAAGTGCTGCCGCTCCCATCGAGATATTGTCTTCATTGATTTCATGCACGAGGTCTTTGATAAAGCCGCGTCTGAAAATCGGCGCAAAGGAACTTTCCATTCACTCGACTCCTACAATTGAGACGATCCGTCTCGGTGTTTCTTATTGTCTCAAACGGACCTCACCTTGAATTCTCCAAACTGCAGTTTTTCAGTCCAGCTTTTTCCATGAATGGGCATACGATGGGAAAGGCTGAATGGAGATCGCGCAATGTCGGCACGAAGCATTCCGCAAAATTGGCAGTTCAATCCGTCTGCGATTTCTCGCCGCGCGCGTCTGGCTGCATTGGCCGCAATCACCGCTATCTTCTCGCCCCTCACGACGTCATTGCTAGCTGCAGTCATTTCGATCAATGCGATTCTACTCGGTATCTGTGCCCTGATCGGCTCAGAGCGGCGATGGGCCAAAACGCCTTGGCTGGTCTCATTGACCAGTTTCTTTGCTGCGACTTTGTTTGCGATGAGCATTCTGTCGCTCATCGACTTTGCGCCGAACATATCGCCTCTCGTTTTGGCGATTCTGGCGGCACTCCAAACAGGTCTCGCCTTTGACGAATTGCTCGCATCAGCACAGTATCTGCGGCATCAAGATGAATCACGCCGATCGCTGTGGAGAGTCTATTTCGGTTTGTCATCGCGTGCGAGAAAAGGACAACCAATGCAGGTTACAGAATTTATTCGCGAGACCGAGGAGCGCCGATGAAAGTCACCTCACTTCTCGTTTTCGTCATCGGAATTCTGTTATGGGTCTCTCCGGTCATCGCCAGATATCCCCTCGGACCAGAATCACTCGTCGCAACCTTTACCGGTGGGACCGTCGCTGCACTCGGGCTTTTGAGCTCATTCAATGGAGCCACTGGCGCTCGCCATATCAATGTGGTTATCGGTTTGATTCTTGTCGTCTCGGCCGTGCCACTTTACTTCTTTAGTACTTGGAACATCACGGCCCTTGCCATACAAGCTGATGCCGGATTTTTTATTTTGGGACTTTCACTTCTTGAGATTCTGAAATCAGGAGAGAGTGGCGGCGGCTGGAGACGTGTTGTCTTTAGAGAGAATGATGAAGACTATCGTTGGAGCTAGGTCACTTCTTCTTGAGACCGACGAGAAAGATCTCTTTTGAAATAGAGCGCGTGCTCTCGGGCTTCAAGGATTCAAGACGCTCGAACTCCTTCTTGATATCCAAGCGAAGCTTGCCGAACTCGCCGCTCTGAAAAAACTTGCAGACGAAATTGCCACCTGGTTTCAAAAAACGTCGAGCAACGTCGAGTGCAAGCTCACAAAGCTCCATACTTCGAACTTGGTCGACTGATTTGATACCTGTGGTGTTGGCCATCATGTCTGAAATGACGAGATCAAACGGCGGAGTAAAACCATGTTCACGAAAAACGTTTTCAAGATTGAGATCACGCAAATCAGCTTCGATGAACGTCGCATTCGGAAGCGAGACCGTCATCGGCTTTAGATCGACGCCAAGAAGACGTCCCGACGGGCCGATCTTTGAAGACGCGTATTGCGACCACGAGCCCGGCGAAGCGCCAAGATCGAGCACTGTCTGTCCGGTCTTCAGAATTTTGAATTTCGCATCGATTTCTTGGAGTTTGTAGACCGAACGCGCAGCAAAGCCTTCTTGCTTGGCCTTATGAAAAAATCGGTCTTTCGGATTATAACCCATGAGCGGTCAATGTGCCGTATGGCCATCAAGAGAGTCAACGAACAGTTCCATTAGAACGAGTTCGGCGCGAAGGCGACGAACCTTCAGCGCTGTCTGACGCGATTGTATTGCAAAGAGTAACTCCGTTCGCCAGAAGATCAGTCGCCATACTGCTGATGCTGGCACCGAACGGCGTTCGGTCAACGCCGGGGCCAATTCGTCGCGCAGAGTAGTTACCCGGTACCGTCCATTCGATACGAAGCCCCGCTTTGCTCGAATCGAATTCGATCACCTTGGACGAGGACTGGGCCTCTTTATTACAAGCTTCGTAGTTGCGAAGAATGGAGTTATTCCACGCATAGATTTCTTTTTTGTTCAGCAAGTTCGACGAACGAATGACTTCGTTGTCGTGCTCGACTCTTTCTTTGAAGGCTTTCAGCTCTTCTTTGGAAAGAGGTCGACGATTGCAAATGAGATCGCGGGCGCGCTGGTAAGGCACCAGGATTTCACCAGGCTGATGCGAAGTTCTCACATCCTTCAACAACGCAGCCGTGTTGCAAGAACCGATGTGCACAGCGGCGGGGTCGATGAATCGTCTGATGTTGGGCGTTTCTACTTTTGTATATAAGAGCCCCGTGAGACCTCTCGTTGTGCCGACAACACGCGCGTGTTTTCCAATATAAGTTTCACGTTCAACCGGTTCAGCCGTTTGCGGACTCACCGGGACACCATTGGCGACTTCGACTGTGTTGGTCTTTGGAAGGTCACTCGAAATGCTCGGCTCGATATCAATCAGACGCCGTTGAGCGACCATGCAGAGCTCAGGCTGATCACCCTTCTCACAATAAGAATCCATATCTGATTTGAGATCATTCCAGCGGTCTGGATTTTCTCGTGCATATTCAAGAGCTTTGTCCGGCGCTTTGTTCCGTTCACAAAATGCTCTAGCATCTCCCGTGCGCGAACAGCTTTGACCCGGCCCAAACAAGACTGGGTTGCACTCGCTCCGACGACTAATGACTTCGCAAACAGATGGCCCCTGAGCCTCGGAAGAATTTCCTTGGCGCGCGCTTTCTCTGGCGACGTCTTGCGCCGCTTTTTGAATGGCTTCAAGATAGATTTGTTGCGACGGACGACTGAGCGTCACGAATTCCAAGTGCGTTCGGACGGGCACGAACTTCACGACTTTGTTCACGCTCGCCACGTCTCCGGCAAGCGACACAACCGGTGCGGTCACCGCAATAACATAAATCGCGGTCTTCAATGAATGAGCGAAGGAAGCCATGCCTCCTTATCGGACTAAACTGCTTCGTATTTGATGTTTTGAGAGCGCTCGATGAAGGTCGAGGAAAATGCTTCTGACAATCGACAAGAGCGATTTGGATCAAAAACATTCACTCGAGTCCCCGAAAAAACTGGGCACTTACCGAGAGCGAATGCGGCCGCTTGAGAGGCGTTCATTTCATGAACCAGATTCAATGCGAATTCCTGGTTCAACGCACCTTTCGGAAAACGAACGAGAGAGATGTGTGATCTCATTCCACCGCTGAAAGTGCGGCACGGCATTGAGCTGCGAGCGATATCAAACACCTTTTCGAGATCGCTGTTTGATTCGAGCTTGAGAACGAGATAGTCGAAACCGCTATGACGACCTTCGAAAACCTCGAAATCGAGAGCGCGAACTTCAAATGAATGATTGCTGATTCGATGAATGGCCTCGCGCAATCGAGACATCGAGCACTCACCTTCTCCGTACGCGATTGATACGTGAGGAATGCTGCTGGCTGCTTCGCATTCGATACCGTTGGATTCAAGAACAGCTTGCAGAGCATGACAGAGTCTAGAGAGAGCATCGTCACTGACGTCGATCGAAATATAGGCGTCTTGAATTTTCGACTCACGAATTTTGTCGTTCATTTGTGACCCCTCTGTGTAAGTAAAGTCATACCACGACTGCGTTTCATGGCATGAACATCACAGAGATACTGAGTCAGGATCGAATGGTTCGAAAAAACCTTACTGAACGGCTCCACCTGGAGCGGAATACTGAGGCGCAGAGCCTCCACGCAGAACTGTATTACAAAGATGAATGCCGCGAGACGAAATTTGCGCCGCATGTTCGACGGGAGTGGCCGCCAAAATACCGGTGAATCCTCTCCCTTGCGTGAACTGAGAAGACCAACGGACAAGCTCGACATTTCGTTCAAAGGCCTTCGGCTGAGCCGAACGACGCTGACTCTCTGCCAGACAAGCTTCGAAGTTTTTGATCGTACGATCATTCCAGAGCCGAAGAACTTGCTTATCAACCCCGGAAGCGCGAGCGATCTGCGCATTGGCGCCCCGCGCTCGAGCTCGAGCTTGCGAAATCGTCGCGCTTGAAAATGCACCGCTCTGGCAAGCCACTTGGTAAGCTTCGTCATACGACACGATCGGCTCGCCGATATCGGACCCAACTCGAATATCAAACATCAGTTCAGACCAGATACAGTGTCTTTGTCCCTTGAAATTCGTCCCAGGCTCTTTTTGACTGCTGTCCATTTGCACTTTTGAAACAGAAGGACCAACGGCCGCCGGAGCCACGCCTTGCGGACGCGCTCGTTGAACTTCAACGGCATCGACGGCCGCCGCACGTCTTGGAGCTTGAGGAGATTCCTCTTCCGTCACAGCCTCGATGACAACAGCAGGAGGACTGTCGCTCGCAGGATCAGAAAGTTTTGGCGCAGTCGTTGATACTTTCATTTCGAGAGTTACGATTCGACTTTGAATCATCGCGCAGAGACTGCGTTGTTTTTTACTCGGACAATATGAATCGAGTCCGGATTTCAGTTGATTCCACTCGTCCGGATTCGCTTCAACGTATTTTACGATCTCTGATAACGAGCCCGATTTTCTTTTGCATTCTGCGGTCGCCGAGCGCCCGATTTTCGCACAGACATCGGGACCAAAAACCATCGGGTTACATTGAACTTCGCCTCTTGCACCATTGGCGCATGAAGGGGGCCGTTTGCAATAGCGACCCTCGTATTCATTTAACCAACCAGCGTAAATGCAGCTTCCGTTCCCCAAAGCTTCTGCTCGCTCAACACCAAGAAGAGCGGCAAAAAGTTGAAGTTTGGCGCGCGTATCGACTGAAGCGAATTGCGTTTCTTCATCAAGAAGCTCGGCTGCTTCCAACACGGTCTTTTGCAATTCTTGAATATAAAGACGGCGACTGATTGCACTGAGTGACATCAGATCTTTGTGATCGCGAACGAGAAAGAAGCGATCGTTTTCATTTTGCGTCTGATTCGCATCGACTGATGCAGGAAGACGCATTCCATTTTCTTTTTCATCTTTTTCATTTGATGAAACCGAACTCGCGCGATCTGTTTTGAATACGGCGATGCGCTCCGCGAGAATGCACGACGCCACAAAGACTGCGATGGCCAGCATTCGAAATGAAAACACGCGCTTAAGCATGTCGTCTCTATCGGTCTAAACTGAGTCACATTTGAGACATTGGTGTGAATCCTCGACTCAGCAAAATGAACTCGAGACGATGGACCAGTCTTGACAGTTGTTCCATCGGTCTCAAATTCAATCTATGGAAAGCACACTCTTTAATAAGCCGATTCCTGTTCTCGCTCTTCGCAACCTGGTTCTTTTTCCGGGAACGACGGTGCCTATTCGCGTCGGAAGAGCTCAAAGTATCGCTGCGATCCGCCAGTTGAAAAAAGAAGCGGGCGATCGCGAAGTCTCAGGACAGTTGATCGCCGTTCTGCAGAAGCCTATCGATCAGAAAGAGCACATTGCGCCTGACGAGCTTCACAAAGTTGGAGTTCTCGCTCAGATCGAACGCGTTCGCGGCAACGACAAAGACGGCTACCAGCTGGTCGTGCGCGGCATCGAGCGTGTCGCCGTCGCCACACCTTTTGAAACGGCAGGAGTCCTCAAAGCAACACCTGAACCATTCAAAGAAGAACGAGACGCCGATCCAGCGACACTCAAAGCACTTTTAGACAGTTTGAAAACAACATCGAAGCAGATTCTTGAACTCCTTCCGAGCGGAACTGATCAAATGGTCACGCTTGTCGATGGAATCAATGACCTCGACTTCATGATCAGCGTCGTCGCAAGCAACGTCGATCTTCAAGTTGAAGCAAAACAAGAGTTGATCGAGCAAAAAGATCTGAAAGCCCGCGCACTCCACTTGTTGGATCTTCTGCAACACGTTCGTGACGAGCTACAAGTTCGCACAGAGATTCGAGACAAGCTCACCAGCAAACTCGGAAAATCTCAGCGCGAAGCGATCTTGCGCGAACAGATGCGACAGATTCAAGAAGAGCTCGGTGATGTCAGCGGCGAAGGCGGTAATGGTCGACCAGAAGATCTTCGTAAAAAGATCGAAGATGCTGGCATGCCCGACAACGTCAAAAAACTCGCGCTCGATGAATTGCGAAGACTTGAAAGCCTGGGTCAACAATCACCAGAGACTCATGTCATCAGGAACTATCTCGATCTTCTGATTTCGATGCCATGGAAAGTCGACGAAGAGCCAGAGATTGATCTCAAGAAAGCTCGCGAAGTGCTCGATCACGATCACTACGGGCTCGACAAGATCAAAAAACGCATCATCGAACATTTGGCGACGATGAAATTGAAAGAAGGCGGACGCGGTCTGATTCTTCTCTTCAACGGACCTCCAGGCGTTGGTAAAACATCGCTCGGTCAATCGATCGCACACGCACTCGGTCGAAAATTCGTTCGTGTATCACTCGGTGGTGTTCGTGATGATGCGGAAATCCGCGGTCACCGTCGTACGTACATCGGCGCGATGCCCGGTCGAATCATTCAAGGAATCAAACGCGCAGGCTCGATGAATCCAGTCTTCTTGCTGGATGAGGTCGACAAACTCGGTCGCGGATTCCAAGGTGATCCATCGGCAGCACTACTCGAGGTCCTTGATCCTGAACAAAACGCGACGTTCACGGATCACTACATGGATGTTCCATATGATCTTTCAAAGGTTCTCTTCATCGCGACGGCGAACTCGCTTGAGACGATTCCGGGACCATTGCTCGATCGTATGGAAGTCATCGAGCTGAACGGCTACACAACAAACGAGAAGCTGCACATTGCCATGAACCACTTGGTCGAAAAACAAAAGGCCGAACACGGTATCAAGAAAGAGCAACTCGACATTTCGGATGAAGCGATGCTGTTCTTGATCACGCACTACACGCGCGAAGCCGGCGTGCGCGATCTGCAACGCAAGATCGCAGCACTCTGCAGAGCCGCGACGACGAAAATCGTCGAAGGTGCCGAACACGTGAAGATCGCTCACCGAATTGATGAATCGCTTTCGGCAGATCAGGACACCAACGGAACGGTGCTGATCGACATCGAAGAGGCTCTCGGCCCGGTTCGCTTCGAACATGAAGTCGCAGAGAAAATCACGCCTCCAGGCGTGACGACAGGTCTTGCTTGGACTCCAGTCGGCGGAGAAATTCTCTTCATCGAATCGGCGCTCATGCCTGGATCTGGAAAGCTGACCCTCACCGGTCAACTCGGTGACGTGATGAAAGAGTCGGCGCAGATTGCGCTCACTTTGATTCGCAGCCGAATTCCCGCGATCTCAGCCGCTCTCGAATTCGAGAAACGCGATCTGCACATCCACGTCCCTGCCGGCGCAATTCCGAAGGACGGCCCGAGTGCAGGTGTTGCGATTCTCACTTCAATCGCCAGTCTGTTCACAGGAAGGCCGGTTGATCCGAAACTCGCGATGACAGGCGAAGTGACTTTGCGTGGTGCTGTGACTCCGGTCGGTGGCATCAAAGAAAAAGTGATCGCTGCTCATCGCGCCGGAGTGACTCGAGTGATTCTCGCTCGCAAAAACGAACGAGATCTCAAAGATGTTCCGGATGAAGTGAAAGAGAAACTGAGATTCTACTTCGTCGATGATGTCGGTGAAGTCTTAAGGGTTTCGCTGGGGCTCGAGATTCCGGCCATGGATCCAAACACTGGCTTGTGGGGCTTTGCTCAGCCGCGAACGAGCCCTCCCCCATCGGCCTAATGTAATCCAAATCGTTATAAGGAAAGGCAGCCTGTAAGGGCTGCCTTTTTACTGAGCTACTTTTTCAATATTCCCCGGCGATTTTGACAACTTCACGACGGCCGACTAAACAATTCGGCATGCATAAATTCCCATTTATTTCAGTCGTCGTCGCGTCTCTTGTTTTGACCGCTTGCGGTCCAACAAACTACTCGCCTTACAAAGATCATGAAGACCGCGAGTCACGCGAAGTCCGAGATCTTTCGATCAATCCAGAGCCTGCAAAAGACTTGAAGATGACGAAAAAGAGTCGTCAGCAAAAAGAAAAGCTCGCAAAAGAATTTCGCGAGAATCTGATCGAATTCAATAGCCTTCGTTACGGCGTTCCGCAGAAGAAATTCATGCTTTTCAAAGCTCCTGCGAACGGAGTTCTGACCTTCTCGAAACGCAAAGAAGCGAAAGGCTTCAACTGCCGCTCGAAGCAAGAAACAGCTGGTGGCGATTTCAAATCGTCTTTCTCGCTCGCCTTGAAAGACCAATCAGGACGCTACGACGCTCAAGTCAGCTCAGACGCGGTTGCCGACACAGAAAAAGAAACGTCGATTGCTCTCGAAAAGGGCGAAGACCTTCAAATCACTCTTGAATTGACCGCCTACTCGGGTTGCCCTTCGATCCATTTCATCGTCGACGCGAAGTTCATTTCGAAGAAATAAGGCATTGCGTTAGGCTCCAGCCGCACAGTGTTGACCTCCGCGCCTGACGCGGGGGAAAACGGATTTGTGAAAGTCTACGAATTCCCATTTCAGATTGAGATCGGCTCAGTTGCCGACCTCGATTTCACTCCAGACGGCCGCACGATCTCTATTCAGGGATCAGGCAACCACCAGGTTTTGCTCTGGGATGGAGAGCGAATCGACCTGCCAGAGGCATGGTCTTCGCCTGAAACACCCGTTGTCCGACACCTTCCGGATGGCCGTGTTCTCATTGTCGATACCGGCTTTCAGGCCGGCCGAGGGAAGAACGCCTGGATTCTCACCCGCCGTGGAACGATCGATGCCCATTTCGAAATAGGGGCTGCTGCCGTTGAAATCGCATGCCTTTGGGGCTTGATCGCAGTCGCCTATCACCCGGTTTCTGCCAAAGCCCTCGGTTATCCGGTTCAACCAGTTCAGCGAGCTGGGATCGCTTTCTTTGATTTCCATGGAAAACTCATCATGGGATTCAATCAGGAAGCGGCTGCGGTCGACGTTTCCATAGAAAATGTTCGCTGTATGACGGCTCTTTCAAGGTCACAAATTATCTTCGTGCCTGAGAGACTCACTCTCAATGGCCGAGACATCGTCAATCCGGTGGTTCTATTCGATTGTGCGACTCGGAGACCGACCATTTATTCGGCTCCCTTCCCGAGAGCGGAAGCGGTGACGATGGCCGACGGGCTTATTCAGCTGGCGAGCCCAGAAGGCTGGGAAGATCAAATAATTACATTTGACGCTGAGACGAAAATCAGCCAACATCGCGGAGAATTTTTAGGGATTTTCCGCGGCCTCGAGGGTGGCGCTTTTCTCGCGCAACTTTCATCAGCAGATTACGCAGTGATTGTTCCTGAAAGACTCCAAGAAGCTCCGGTCGTTGCTGGTGCTACAAGGACGTCTGAACTCGTACCAATTTAGATTTCGATACTGACTTAGGGAGATACATGGCTCGTTTGGCAATGAGAGTAAAAGAACAGAAACGCGTAAAAATGGCGAAACGCCACGATGCAAAACGCAAAGAGCTTCGCGCAGCGTCTGTAAACATGAAGCTTTCTGATGAAGAGCGCCAAGAGGCTCGCACAAAGCTCAACAAACTTCCAAAAAACAGCGCGCCGACTCGCCAACGCAACCGTTGCGCACTCACTGGCCGTGCTCGTGGATACCTCGGCAAGTTCGGTCTTTGCCGTAACGAATTCCGCCGCCTCGCAAGCTTCGGCCAGATCCCTGGCGTAACGAAGTCGAGCTGGTAATTTCAACTTAAATTCTGAGGAATGATCACTCGCTGGCAACGGCTTGAGTGATCGAATGCGAAAGGCTGATCAATCGATCGGCCTTTCGTTTTTGTGGCTTCCTTGAGAATTTCTTGCTCAGATAGTGGTATGGCACCACATCGAGTTTCGCTTCTCTGTACGACAGCCCTTTGCCTCGCGTTTGTTTCTTGCGCAAAAGCGCCTCAGCAAGACGCTCTTCATCTCACCAAGCAAGCCGCTATCACTGTTGGTTGCGAACCGTTTTCAGATGAGTTTTTCGACGGCCTCTATCGCTTCGTCTCAAATGGCAAGTCGTTGCCATCGGCGAATGATTTCGAGTCGGCTCTCGAGAGATCGATGAATCACGAACGCCTGAATCAGTTGCAACCCGCAGATCGGGTTCGGTTGCGAGAGCTCATGGGCGAACTCTATGAAATCGTCTTGATTGGCGCACCACCCATTGCGCGAGCCAGCGGCGATACCGAGATGCAAGTCATTGCGGCGCTCGAACTCGGCGATCGTACTGAGCCTGAGCGAACGGCTTTGACCGATCGATTCAAAGCGAAGCTTCGCGAGATTGAGGCTTTCACTTCTGAACTCGAGAAATCTGGCGAACTTCATTGCCCTCGGGTGGTTGAAGCGACACCAAAGAATGAACCGGCTCCGCTTCGTGAAACACTTTTTGAACAATGGAAAACGGCGCGACACCCTGCCGTTTACGGCGGCCTTAAGGCCATCGCGACTTCTTACCAAAGTTGTTCGGCAGCGACTCTGCCCGCTATCAAAACCGCAACTCCTGATGTTCTCGGCATCACTGAAGTCGGAATGCACACCGATGGCATCGGATCAAAACGCGAGATCACTGATCTTGCCGCACTCATTCGCACGCATCCGTATTTGAAGAACTACAAAAAGCCGCGCGGCGGTTCGAACTGCTTCGATATTAAAAAGAAGCCATTGATTTATGATTACGGCGGACGCCCTTGGACCGATGCGGCTTCTTACGATTTTTTTAAAGATGAAGGCTCAGGTACAGCAGAACTTGGGTTTGATTGTTCAGCTTATGTCTATGTCGCATTCGCGACCGCAGGGTTGAAGCTCAAACCGAGTGGACGCCTGAAAGCCAGCGACGTTCAAGGCGCGCGATCGGCACAGTTCATGGATCCAGGCAGAACCAGCGATCTGACTTGTCTTGCTCACGCGAGTTTTTCGAAAACAGCGAGTTTGAAACCTGGTGACGTTGTCGCCAAACGCGGCCATGTCTTTATCATCGATACTGTTGGCTCAGATCCGTTCGGAATCAGAGACATCGAATCTTCGAGCGGATGCAAACTCGAAAACATGTCGCTGGATCGTTTCGACTTTACGATTCTTCAAAGCAGCAACGATAAAAAAGGAATTGGCATTCATCGCGCTGAAGCGAGTTCGTTTTTGAAAACGACGGATATGGGCCAGGGCATGCTCGTTCACGCCGTCAACGCATGCAAAGCACGCTTTGGTCTGACAACTCGTTCACGCGTGAGCAGTGTCGCAATCACTCGGCACAAAGGCACGAGTGCGTGCCGCGATACTGCGATCGCAATGGAACGAGAATCTTGCGTTGCGAGTTGTCCGGCTCAATAAGGCGTGACCTAAGTCCGCTGGGCCTACGTCGCGAATCCCGCTCGACGAAGGTTTCACACCACTCCATTTTGAGACTTTTTCACTCACAATGGAGAGATGTCGAAAAGAAGAATTCTCCAATCGCTTAGCGTCGCGTGCTCAGCTGCTTCTTTGATCTCTTGCGCTCCTGTAAAAGATGGCGCGGTCAAACTTGCGAAGAACACTGAAAACATTGTTGGCTGTCAGAGTTTCTCTGATGATTTCTATGATGAGCTGTATCGCTTTCCCCTCGATCAAAAAGAATTTCCGTCCACGAGAGAATTGAGCGAAGCGCTCGATCAAACAATGCGCGATGGGCGCTTGAAAGATCTGAGCGAAGCGGATCGTCTGCGTCTTCGCGACTTGGTTTCTGAAATCTACTCGATTCTTTCAGAAGACGTGCCGCTGCTTGCAGAAAAAAGCGGAGAGGCCACCATCACAGTTCTTTCAGCGATCGAACTCGGTGACCGCACGACGCCTGAGAAAGTCGAAATTCAAGACAAGCTCAAAGAAAAACTCGCGGAGCTCGACGCATTCACTTCTGATCTTAAGAAAGCCGGTGCACTCGCCTGCACCCCTGCTCCAACGCCAACACCTGGAAATTCGGCAACTCCAGCTCCGGGTTCAGTCGCAACTCCGACACCAACCCCAACACCGGCTCCAGTACCAGCAACTGATACACTCTTCGAGCGCTGGAAGGCCACACGACATCCTGTCGTCTATGGAGCGCTGAAAACTATTTCTGTCGCGTACCAGAGTTGTTCGGCTGGTTTGAGTAAAGCGCTTGATAGCGACACTCCGAGCCTCAAAGGGATTTCAATTGTAGGAACCCATTCTGATGGTGTCGGATCAAAGCGTGAAATTTCGAGTCTCGACCAACTCATTAGCAGTCAGCCGTATTTGCAATCCTATGTAAAGCCAGTGAACGGAACGAACTGCTTCGATGTTCGGGCCAATCCGATGATCTACGATTACGGCGGAAAGCCGTACACGACCAGCGATCAAGAATCGACATTCAATCTTTTCAAAAATGCTGGTTCCGGCACATCGGTCTTGGGCATTGACTGTTCAGCATACGTCTACGTTTCATTGGCTTCTGCTGGTTTCAAAGTAAAAGCGAGTGGACGCCTGAAAGCCATCGGCGCAAGCGGTATTAGTTCATCGATGTATGCGAATCCTGAAGGAAACGGACTCACGTGCCTTCAACATGCTTCGTTTGAAACCACCTCGAGTTTGAAA
>DATLHP010000424.1:0-3801 GCA_035539835.1 Bdellovibrionales bacterium | reverse complement strand
TACCCATTCCCTGCAAATTTGAACCGGGCTCTTGGCTCTTATCGTAAATGCGCTGGCTGGCTTCTTCGTATGCCTTGGTCAGAATGATCCGAGAATTCACGTGGCGTGCGCCGGCTTGATCGAGTTCTCTTTGGACAATGGTCTGGACAGTTTCGACAGCGAGGCGACTTGCGACTTCGCCGCCACGGTGTCCACCCATTCCATCAGCGACGACGAATAAACCCAGTTTCTCGTTAATAAGAAACGAGTCCTGGTTAGTCTCCCGACGGAGTCCAACATCTGTCTGACACCAACTCTGCATGGCCATCTGTCTATTTTACTCCGGGCTCCGCCTTTTAATTGTATGTAAGGCCCAGCCTCACACCAAAGGAAAATTCCCAGGAGCTTGGCCCTACGCCGGTAACCTAGTCCTTTTCAGGTCCATGTCGTGGGGGTCAAGCCTTAACCCTCGATGAGTTTTTTCCGATCTGAATTCTAAGGTTCGGTGAATGAATAAAAGAAGGATATTTTCGATATCGCTCGTACTCTCTCTCGCTCTCCATTTGTTGGGAGGCGTCGGCGTATCTCTTTATCCAAAACTCGATTTTTCGAAACCGAGAACAACGACTGAGGTCGAACTCGTCGACATTGAAAAAGTCGAAGAGATGATCAAACAGGCCCAGAATCAAAAGCTCAATGGTCAAATTGTCCAGCAGAGCGAACAGCGACTAAACGACGAAGTTCCCGTCGATTCGAAGTTTCTCTCGCGTCACAATCAAAAGGTCGCGCAGGAAACTCAAGCCGAGAAAAATGCTGCCTTCAGAAACACGAATTCAAAATCCGGTGACGGCACTGATTCAGCACAAGGTAAGGATCAGCAGACGACCGCGAAAAAACAGGAAGAGCAAAAGCAGAAAAATCAGCCCGAAAAAGAAGTCATGACTGCCGAGAATGGCATCGCGACGAGCGGCAAAAAACCTTCTTTGAAAGACCTCACGCCAAGCTTCAGACCGACTGTACCGACCGAAAGCGAACAAGATTTGGCGGCTGGAAACGGTCAAGGTCAGAGCGCAACGGACGATCAACTCAAAAACGTGAAATCTGGAATGCAGACGCTTTTGAGTACTCGTGAATTCGTCTACTACTCATATTACAACCGTATTCGCGAAAAGCTCCGTCAGTATTGGGAGCCGAAGATCAAAGAAAAATTCGAGCGCATCGTTCGTCAAGGACGCACGATCGCATCCGAAGGCGATCGTATCACTCGCATCATTATCATTCTCGACGACAAGGGCATTCTAAAGAAGGTTCAGGTCGTCAGCGGAAGCGGTGTCACTGATCTCGACGACGCTGCTGTCGAAGCTTTCAGAGCCGCAGCTCCATTTCCGAATCCACCGAAGGGTATCGTCGAAACCGACGGCATGATCCGCATTCGTTGGGACTTCGTTCTCGAAGCCAATGCCGGTTTGTTCGAAATTTTAGACTCTGGCATCAAAGCCATGTAAGCCCCGAGCCGAGGCACCCAATGCGCGCAGCAAGCATCATCGTTTTGACATCTGGAAAAGCTGAAGGTTTGCGCTGGAAAATCGACGACGTCATTCAATCGATTCTCGATGAAAAGCGTGTTCCGATTCTCATTCTCGGCCCCGACGCCGACATCCTCATGACAGCAGCCTCGAAAATCGAACACTGTGAGATCGTCTTCGATCCAAACTATTCGGGTAAAGAGTTCTCAGGCATCAAAGCGGGTCTTCATGCAACCGCGCAACCCGCCTTCGTATGGAATGGCGATGGCCATTTTCCAGAAAAGCAGACTCGCATATTGCTCGAAACAGCCATGAGAGACTCGACGGAACATGTCTTGATGCTCCCCGACGACCCCAGCCAAGCACTCCTCACGCGCGAGGGCGTACTCCGTCTCAGAGACCTAGCAGCCCACACTCAGTGGCGCACAAACCCTCTGATTCGTTTTAAATTCGTTAACGCCACTGGCGACACGGACGACTCCACTTTACCTTCCCCGGATCTGCTGCTAAACCGGTGAATCCAGACAACAATTGAGAGGTTCCAACGTGAAGAAAGCCAAAGTCCGTAAGGAAATTTTGGACCGCATTTGCAGCCGCGCACACTACCTGTGCACGCAAATGATCTATCTCGCCAATCATCGCGAAGAAAAAGAAAAGGGCGAACCGAAAGTCGGTGGTCACCCTGCTGCTTGCGCAAGCTCGCTTCACATCACTGGCGCCCTTCATTTGCTCGCAAAGTCCGGCTTCGACTACATCGCAAACAAGCCGCACGCAGCTCCGATCGATCACACTTACAACTACTTGATGGATCTGTTCTTCAAAGACGGGTTCAACAAATTCACATCGGCTGAAGCAGACGAGATCATGTACAACCTGCGCGCCTTCCCGACGCATGGTCAGCCGGTGTTCCAGTCGTACCACTCAGCTTATGATCCAGATCATCACGGCTTCTTGCCAACAGGCACGGTTGGTATTCCACCAGTGAACGTTGGTTACCTCGCTCACGCTTATTCGTTTTTGAAAGATCACGGCTACGAAGTTCCGGATGCACACTTCTGGGCAATCCTCGGCGACTCTGAATTCCGTGAAGGTTCAGTTTTCGAAGCGACACCGGAATTTGCAGAGCGCGAAATCGGCAACCTCACTTGGATCGTCGATTACAACCGTCAGTCACTCGACGGTCACCGCATCACGAACAAAGAACAGATGAAAGGCACCGACGATCGCCGCATCGAACGCACGATGGAAGCGAACGGCTGGGAAGTCATTCAGGTTCGTCACGGTCAGCGTCGTCTTGATCTCTTCAAGAAGCCAGACGGTGAAGTCTTTAAGAAATTCCTCGAAGAAGATCTGCAAGATTACGAGCTGCAAGCACTTCTTCTCGTCAAAGATATTCCGGCTCTCAAAAAGGGCATCGAGAAAGCACATCCGAAGCTGAAGAAATTCTTGGCTGCGGTTTCAAACGACGAACTCTTCTGGGGTCTTCGCGATCTCGGCGGTCACGATATTCTTCTTCTCGCAGAAGCGATGGAGCAGTCGAAGCAGAACAAGCGTAAACCGACGATCATCATCGCCCACACTCTCAAAGGTTGGGGACTTCGTTCAGCAGCAGCGCCAGGTAACCACTCTGCCCTTCCGACCGAAGACGAAGTCGAAGAGCTTCGCAAAGCTCAAGGCATCAAAGGCGAAACACTCTTCGCGCGTTTGGATGCAAAGAGCGAAGAAGGAAAATTCTTACTTGAGCGTGGCGCTGAACTCGAAAAGCACATGCGCGATCAAGAAGCTCTAAAAGAGCGCAACTGGAAAGGCTTCCAACAGCGTCTTCACCAGTACGGCGAAGTTCCGACATCACTCGGAATCAGCTTGAAGATGGCAAGCTATCCGCACACGCAATGGATGCTCGGTCAGTGCACGGCGAAACTCACTCGTATCGCAAACGCGTCTCTCGATCCGAAGGGCGATCAAAAAGGTCTTCCTGACGAAGAAAAGGCATGGAAACAACCGGCCGAACTTCTCGTCACCATGGCTCCAGACGTCGGTACATCGACGAACTTGAACCCTGCGATGGACGGAAAGATCTTCGGCGCCCCTGTCGTCACTGACTGGGAAACTGATCTCGGCGTAAAAGATCGCAAGACTCCTGACTTGGTTCCAGGCGAAGAAAAATCGGATCGCTTCTTGCGCTTCGAAATCGCCGAAGGAAACGTGATGTCGTGCGTGGGCTCTTATGGAAAAATGCGCGACTTCGTTGGCGTGCCAATCATGCCTTTGATGACGGTCTATGACTTCTTCATCA
>DATLHP010000423.1:0-6559 GCA_035539835.1 Bdellovibrionales bacterium | reverse complement strand
TCTTGCAGCCGTATCACAAGCGAGCGATGAAACTGCTCGGCAAGTGATGGAGTCTTGGCAGCGGGGGACACTCAATACGAGTTCCCTTCGTCTTGCCGTTCGCGGAAACTTGAATCCAAAACAGCTACAGGGTTTTAAGTCGTCGTTGATTTCAAAAGTCCGCGAAGTTCGTAGTCTACGCGATCGTATTTTTACGCGCGGAGAAGTGACGATGGATGTCGACTTTACCGGAAGTCCAGGTCCGCTTGCGAATCGTTTGAAAGCTTTGAACCTGCCTGGTTTTGACGTGAAGCTTTCGGACGCAACCAGTGATACGATCACCCTAGAGGTTCGTGCCACTGGAGGGTGATAATGCGATCGATTCGCTTCTTAGCAGCGATTCTTGGTCTGTTGGTTTCTTTCAATGCGTCGATGGCTTCAGCGAATGGGTATTTCCGCTTAGGTGGGATGTACACATTTAGCGAGAGAGGCCGCGATGATCTTTCAAAAACAACGCGAACATTGCTTGATATCGGTGGCGGTTACGTTTGGACCAAGGGCTGGACGTTGGGCGGTCTTTATCAAATGGATAAGGTTCAGAGCGACAGCTACACTTTGGATCGTACGTCCTATGGTCCGACAGCTGGTTGGATATCACAAGACAGCGGCGGCCCTTACGTTCTCGCAACGTACTTTTTCTCTTCCAAAAGGTCTGATGAATACGAGGGCAGTGGCTACCAGTTCGACTTGGGTTATCGCTTCCCGGTGAAGGGTATCTTCTTGGCGTTGCAGATGAGCTACAAGCATTTCGCTTACAACAAAGCCAATGGCAGAGAGCTTGATCCGCCATACAACGAGAACTACCTCGATCCTTACATCGCTCTGATGTTCGATTTCTAAACTGATCCTATCCCTAGGTCGCGGGGGATTTTGAGTCTCCCGCGAATTTGCTACAGTCTAAGTATGAAAATACTTAGATTCGTGAGCTGTGGAATTTTGATTTCGGCAGCTGTCATCTCTACAGGTTGCTCGCTCTTCTCTGGTCGCAAAGACACGCGTTCGCAACCCGAGGTTCGCGATGTGAGTTTTCAAGCGCGTGAAACGCGTGACGAGAGCCCGCGTAAGAGAATCATGGTTCTTCCGTTCATCGATGCTTCTCAGGGCACCAGGGCTGCAACGACGGCACAATATGCGCGTGATGCGTTCATCAAAACGTTGAAGCGCGGCGATGATTTCGTGATTGTTTCAAACACCGATTTCCCAAAGGATATCGCGACCTATCTTAAGAATGGTGAATACGATCTTGAAGCGATGGGAAAAATCGCCGGCGGAATGGGCTTGGCTGGTGTCATGGAAGGAAAGATCGTTGATATCAAAGCCAAGCGTATCGGTGATGAAGTCGGCATCGTTCGACAATTGCGTGCACGAATCACTGCAACTGTGCAAATTCGTATGGTGAATACGAAAAACGGAAGCATTGCCATCAACGAAATGCGAACCGCTGACGTAGAAGATTCAACAACACGAGTCGCTGAGCGCTCATACAGCGATCGCATGCTGGAAGATGATCCGAAACTCATCGAGTCGGTGATTACTGAAGCTTTCAAGTCGACCGTTCCACGCATCGTCCAGTCACTCGAGAAGCTTTCCTGGGAGGGTCGAGTTGCTCTCGTGAAGGGTGATCGGATTTATCTCAATGCAGGCCGCATCTCTGGTTTGATGATCGGAGATATTTTGAAGGTCAGCGAAGAAGGCGAAGATGTTTACGATCCGGATACGGGATCTCTCATCGGAAAAGTTCCAGGCCGTCTAAAGGGTACCATCGAAGTCATCAGCTACTTCGGGAAAGATGGATCGATCGGGATCATCCATTCCGGCTCGGGCTTTCGTGAAAACGATCGCGTCGAGCTGTACTAGTTTTAGATCGTCATTTTCGTGCCCACAAAACTGCTGTCGAATCTTGATAAATGATTTTCCAATCAGAGAGAAACGATAACAGCTGTGGGGCGGGATTCATCGCGAGAGTCTTCGCATCCAATAAGAAGAACTGAATCTGGTACTTGTTCACCGTGGCGTTGAAGTCTTCCTTTGTACGTCCAGTACCATAGTAGTCGTTTACGAGTAGCTTTGGATCATCGATATGAGTGTGGATGAACAGTCTGTCATAGGGCTGCATTCGCCAGATTAAGAAAGAGCCCCATTCATATTGATTGAAGATGCGGCCACCGAGATTTTTTTCCTCAATGAATTTTACGGCGCCAACAGGAAACCAGCTCTCGTCGATTCCGATGCCAATTCGTCGATGACCCGAAACTGGAGTATAGCCGTTCATTCCCACATATGTAATCGCGGCAATGAATATGGCGGCGAGTGCAACACGAGCACGTTTTTCCCATTTTTCAGGAATCGAAAAACCAATCTCATGAATGCAGTACAGAATCAAAAGCACGAATCCGAGAGAGCTCGTTGCCAAAAAACGAACCGCATTCTGCGCGAGATAAAGATAAATGATGAAAGCGAAAACCGGAAAAATATTTCGTTTCGGATTTTTTATGAAGACTCGCGCCATCAACATGGCGCTCAGAACTAAAAGCACAACCAAAGCCTTTACTTCCCAAGTAGAAGAAAACGGCTCTCTAAAGGTCGGCATCCATTCAAAATTAATCGCACGATACATCGCCCATTCTGGTTTGAATGCCGTATAGAGCGGAAAATAAACGCCTTCGAAAAAACGCGGATTGATAAGACAGGCAAGATAGCTTGCGCCTAGGCATAGCCAAAGAGCCCGTGTCGCATTCTTCCCCTGTGCGACGACATAGGCTGAAAAGAATGCGAGGCCGATGATGAACCCCGCATGCAGGTTCACCCAGAGAGCAAATACAAAAGGCAGGGCAATCAGAGTCCGGCGAGAGAGTGAATCGCGATCGAGCAGCAGGGCAGTGAGACCGATCAAGATCAGATCCGAGATCGTCGATGCTCTATCGATAAATCGGTAGCTTGCAGCAACAAGTGAGAAGAGAAAAAGAACATAGATGAAACTGTCTTGGATGTTCCATTTCGAACTTCGAATGAAAAGAATTTGAAAGATGCCAGCCCAGAGCAGCATTCGGAGTACGACGAGGCCGGCGACTTCATTCCACCACGCGAATGCTTGTTGAAAGGCATAGAAGACCGGAAATGAAAGCCATTGGTGGAGGATGTTCCAGTCCTTGAACGTGTAGAGAAATGGATCTTGCGCTGGAATTTGGCCATTCTCGAAAAACAATCGACCCAGACTTAGGTAGAAGAAGACATCGCCATCTTGCACTGGGGTGCAGAGAATCAGAGTGAGCAAAATGGCAAAGCCGATTTGAAGAAATGTCTTCAACTGATTCAACTGATTCATATAAATCAAACTTTAGGCCATGGAATAGGGGTTCGACAACTCCGATAAACACTTGTTATTGGAGGGAGATTTGTCGGTTGTCTCTTGCCCGGTTTGCACTTCAGATTCGACCAGCGTTGTTCGCAAGATCGACGCGATTCCGGTCTATGAGTGCAGGTCGTGTTCCATGATCTTCATGACGCAACAACCACACGCTCGTCTTTATGAGGCGAGCTACTTTCATGGCGATGGATCTGGGTATGAAAACTACCGATCCGAATTTCCTGCCCACTATCGATCATTTCGATCTCGCCTCAATGCGACTCAGAAAATTCTTGGGCGAATGGGACGCCTTCTCGATGTTGGTTGTGCGCTTGGCCACTGTGGTAAGGCAGCGAAAGATCTCGGTTGGGATACATACGTCACCGACGTTTCGCCTTTTGCGGTGAATGAAGCTGCAAGAAATTTCGGATTGAAAGCCTCAGTCGCGCCGATAGACAGTCTTCCCTTTGAAGATCGTGCTTTCGACTGCATCACACTCTTTGATGTGATTGAGCATGTCTCTGATCCACTTTCATTTCTAAAGGAAATTCGTCGCACGTTACGATCCGATGGCATCGTGCAAATTTCAACTCCCGATATTTCGTCGTTTACAGCGCGAATCATGGGATCAAAGTGGTATCACTACAAGCCAGGCGAGCATCTTCTTTATTTCAATAGAAAGACTCTGACTAGCGTTCTCGAAGTGAGCGGGTTTGAAGTGATTCGTATCGAAGCGTTGCCGATATCAATGCGATTCGGAGACATTCTGAAGCGACTGATGCGTTATTGGAGTTCGGGTTTCACGATCGCACTTCGCATCTCAGAAAAACTTGGCTTGGCAGATAAGATTATCAATATCTACGCTGGCGAATTGCAAGCATGGGCTCGTCCAATCAATAGAGACGATCGAGCTCAGCGCGAAGCTGCGTGATTCGCTATCGGCGACTCATTTCGTCGAGTGACATTGAGAAGCTTGGGACAAAATTCTTCAAAAAGTATTCGACCTCTGGATGCGATCGAATGCTGTCGACCTTCTCGCGAATAGAAGCTTCAGCCCCGACGAACTCTTTGTTGCCAGCGGACTTTTCTTCGAGACATTTGATGTAAGCACAAAGCGTGTCTGCGGATTTCACGAGACCATGAACTTCGCGTTCGCTCTCTGGAATTTGAAGTAGATTTTTGTACTCATCTTGAAGCTCGTCGGGAAGTAGACGGACCAGTTGATTGACGGCATTGGCTTCAATGGCCTGATAAGCGGCGCGGATTTCTGGATTGAAATACTTTACTGGAGTCGGCATGTCGCCCGTGAGTACTTCTGTCGCGTCGTGAAAGATCGCATAGAGAGCGACTTTTTCTGGTGAAACATTGCCACCAAAGAATTTGTTTTTGATCAGTGCCAGAGCGTGGGCGGTTGTCGCCACTTGCAGGCTGTGCTCTTGGACATTTTCTTTTTGAGTGCATCGCATGAGGCTCCAGCGATCGATGAGCTTCATGCGAGAGAGGTAGGCGAAAAAATGAAACATAAAAAGGCCGCCTTTCAGAGTTCAATAAACTAGCTCTGAGGCGGCCCGAAGTCAGCTTACAATTTGCAAATCGCCGTGGCTTGAGTCAGGGCTTTGATTTTAGGGAAGCTGCCGCTCGAAGGTCTTAAAACCGACCAGTAGGCTCCGCTTGTGATCGAAAGCTTGTTATAACGCACGGCTTGCCGGTTCAGGATAAAGACTCCGCAAGTCAGATTCGTCTTTGGATCCAAGATCGTGCGTCGAATGTCGCTTGTCGAAAGTGCTTTATCGACGGTGTAGTTGAAATCGCAAACGCCGGAGCCTGCAGGGATAACTCCAGAGTAATTGCGCTCATCTTGATAAGATAATTGCAACAACCCTTCGCTCACGATTTGTTTGCCTGTGACGGGGTCTGTTCCCATCGTTGTTTCAGTGTAACGAGATACCGGATTCCATCCGCTTTCGTACTTGGCCATTGCTGCAATCAACTGCGCCCAAAAATTCAGTTTGTTCTGAGTGCTCAAGCTGTTGTAGGCCGGACAAAATGTCGTGACATCAGATGGGCCTGCCATAAGGGCGCTGCCATACGCTTTGACGGCATCTTGTACATACCCAGTCCAAGCTTTCGACGTTGAATGCGAGTTATCCCACAGTGCTGCGAAAGTCGCCGGAACTGGAGTCGCGGTTGGTTTTGGCGTGGGAGTTGGTGTTGGCTTAGGAGTCGGCGTCGGGGTTGGAACCGGCGTTGCGGTCGGCTTTGGCGTCGGCGATGGAGATGTGATGAGCTTGCTTGCGCCAGCGTAAATCAAACTTCCTTTTTTGATCGTATCGATGACCTTCGTCCGATATTTCATCGGAAGCGCAGGGCAGCCCCAGCTACGTCCTTGAATACGCGGCTCATCAACAACGTAACTTGCGCCATGTATGACAATAGCGCGCGCACGTGCTTTAGAATTCGTCGTAGAGAGTCCATCAAGACGAAGCGAGTATCCGTTTGATCCCGAATATGTTTCAGCTGCTAGATAGGCGCCTAAGGACGTTGCGTTCGAGCCCGAGACGTTACTGAATTTCTCGGCGTAGCCATCGTGATTCGAATCTGATCCCTTTCCGTGCGCAACATATGACGACCAAACTACGCCCGTTGCCATGTCGATCATAAAGAAACGTTTTGTCTTCGACGACTTCGAGTAATCAATGACAGTAAGGACGTTGGGATTCTTTAACCGTGTAATGTTCTTGTGATAGTAGAGAATCGCTTCTTCAAGAAGTCGATCGTTGATCAAATGAGTCGGGTCGACGTCACTGTATTGTTGAAGAATAGTAGCTTTCTCACTCGCTGAATAGCTCGGTACGACGAACTGACTTGCCAGTGCCTCCACTGCCTTGTCTGATATCGAGGGATCAAAAATTTCTGTCGTTGGATCGTCTGGAAGCTGATCGTCGACGCTAGAGAGACTGCTTGTGCCTGCTGGTGCGCAGGCTGTTATTGTGGCGCTCGTTGCGAGCACAAATAAGAATCGTCCGAGATTCTTCATCTTGGTATTTTCCTTCCGTCATGGCGGTCTAATTGCTGCTCATCAAGATGTTTAGCTGTTGTATATAAATCAGAGTAACCGTTGGGGAATCCGCTACAGAAGCGGTCCAGCCGGTTTTCGCGACGAAGGACGAGACT
>DATLHP010000422.1:0-3455 GCA_035539835.1 Bdellovibrionales bacterium | reverse complement strand
TGTTCAGAGTTAGCGAATTGCGTCTTTCTTGGGCACATTTTCCGAAGGGGCCCGAGCGCACAAAATCTGCCGTCGAAATCTCATTCCGCCAGCGCTCCGCATCCAAAGATCCGCCCTTCCGAGGCACGGTGCATCTTTCTGGACCTCGGTCTGGGAATTCATTTGATAGCTCGAAACAAGGCTGACTAAGCTTTTTCCGAACCATTACGGTTTTGGACCTAAAATCTAACGGAGGGCGAAGGAATGAAACCAATCCTCAAGATACTCAAGGCTGCAGTATTAATAGGCCTTTGGGCCGGCGTTGCGCATGCGAGCGGCAACACCGACTCCAAAGACCTGCTTATCAAGTTCACTGACGCTCAAGCTCTGCTGAATTTCACAACCATGGTTCAGTCTGGGGGGGCCAGGATTGAAACCCTCGGCGATGACTCCAGCTGGGTGCGCGTTCAGCTGACTGACAAGCAGCTGCGAAAAATCACTCTAGATGAGATCCGCGCCAATCCCAACGTGCTGGCCGCGCAGCCTAACTATAAGTTGAAAATGGCGACTGATTTTCGCTTGAACGCGAAAGACCGCGCACGCCTCGCAAAAATTTTGGCTTCGCATCCAGATGACTTTCCGTTCCCGATTCCCGGTGGCGGACAACCTCCAGCTGACAACCCAGCAATCCCTGCCGTCGGTACTGGTGGCGGATCTGGCGCTGACCCGCTCTTCTCAAAACAATGGGGAATGAACGACATCGGAACAAACAAAAGCGGCACCGCAAAAGGTGATGGCGTGGTCGTTGCGGTTATCGACACAGGCGTCGATTACACGCACGAAGACCTCGTTCAGAATTTGTGGCGCAACAAAGGCGAGATGGGCAAAGACGCTCAAGGCCGCGACATGTCTTCAAACGGCGTCGATGACGACGGCAACGGGTTCATTGATGACGTGATCGGATGGGACTTCGTATCGAATGACAACAAGCCATTCGACCTCGCAATGGGACTCATCGACATCTTGATGAACGGCGGTAACCCAGGTCACGGAACTCATTGCGCCGGCAACGTCGCAGGCCGCGGCAACAACGGCAAAGGGATCACGGGCGTTGCTCCAAACGCACAGATCATGTCGATTCGCTTCTTGGGCGAAAAAGGTGGCGGCACGACAGCGGATGCTGTGAAGTCGATCAACTACGCGGTGAAAAACGGCGCGCAGGTTATGTCGAACTCATGGGGCTCTTCGGGTGAAGATCCAAATGAGGCCGAAGACAACAAAGCTCTTCGCGATGCGGTTGTAGCGGCTGAGAACGCTGGCGTCTTGTTCATTGCTGCCGCTGGTAACGGCGACCAAATGGGCAAAGGCTACGACAACGATTCAAGTAAAGTTCCGGCATACCCAGCGAGCTACGACAACGACATTATTGTGTCAGTTGCTGCTCTCGACTCGGCTGATGCACTCGGAACATTCTCGAACTGGGGCGCTCGCTCAGTCGACATCGGCGCACCTGGCGTTGTTGTCTTCTCGACAACAGTCGGAAGCACCTACAACGACACCGTCTTCGACATGTTCGGAATGAAAGCAACTTGGGATGGAACTTCGATGGCGACTCCGCACGTTGCGGGCGCTGCAGCTCTTTACTTGTCAGCACATCCTGGCGCTGACTGGAAAGAAGTTAAAAACGCTCTCATGAGCACTTCGAAGAAGGTCCCATCGTTGAGTGGCAAGACGACTTCGGGCGGAAAGCTCTCGGTTGAAAACTTGATGCGCTAACGCGTTCGAGACATTGCTCAAAAAAAAAGCCGCGTCGATGACGCGGCTTTTTTTTATGCTTAAGCAGCTCTGGCTCTTAAGACGCTTTCTTCGCGGCCGTAAGCAATCCGACCTTGCAGCACGCTTCACATGCAACTGGCCAGAAGCCTTCTTTGATCGCCGTTTCAGGCGGACTGAACTTTACCTTTGGGAAATCATCGGCTTCGCAATGCTTGATGAAATCGTCTTCAGAGACTGCGCGTGCAATTTTGAGTAGTACGCGAAGATGCACTTCCGTCATTTTGCCGCCGACAAGCATCTTCTTGAGGTTGCCTTCGCCAGTCGACTTCAGGAATCCGTGCAGCATCTTCAGATCTTCGTGCGAATACATTTCGCCTCCACTCGGTTTGTATTGCTGACTTATCGGTTTTGGCTCGGCGCAAGCTGAGGGATTCTCATTTTGAAACACCGGGAAAGCGAGTATCCTAACGATTCCCCTATGAATCCAACCCAGACCCAGGTCCAGATCGAAGACTCCACGCTGTGCGAGAAGCCCTTCCGCTTCTACGTGCGTAAAAACCGTCGCGCCTTCGCGATCGGGATCGCTGCATTAGTCATCACCAACTTTTTGGATGCTTTAACGCCGATGGGTCTCAAAATGGGAATCGACGCCATCGTCGGCAACGACCCGAAGACCCTCGGTCATGCATTGATTTTCTATCTCGGACTCATGACCGGAGTGATGGGCTTTCGCTTCACTTGGAGAGTTTACTTCGGACGCTTTCACTACGCGGTTGCCGAAGATCTGCGAAATCGCATTTTCCAAAAATTGACGACACTCGGTCCGAGCTTTTATCAGCGCTCACCCGTTGGCGGATTGATGAGCTTGATCACGAGCGACGTGAATCAATTCCGGATGGGCATCGGACCCGGCGTATTGATTATGCTCGACGCGATTGTCTACATCGCCTTCTATTTGCCGTTGATGATTTATCTTTCATGGGATTGGACGTGGAAGACGTTGATCATTCTTCCGTTCATTCCATTCATCATGCAGAAACTCGAAAACCTTCTGCACGACTATTCACGAGCACAACAAGATCGTCTGGCAGAGCTTTCTGCCAACGCGCAAGAAATCGTCTCGGGTGTTCGGGTCATCAAGTCTTATGCTCAAGAAAAAAACCAACTCGGCTTCTTCAACATCAAATCCCGCGCTTACGAAGAAGCCTGCAATCGAACATCCAAAGTCGACTCGCTCTTTAGTCCGTTGATGCACTCGGCAATTGTTTTAGGCGCGACGATTCTACTGATTTTCGGAACTGACGAACTAATGGCAGGAACGGTAACGATGGGAAGCTTCGTTGCCTTCTATCAATATGTTCGTCGTTTCATCTGGCCGATGAGTGCGATCGGCTTTGGCGTCGCTATGATTCAACAAGGTCGCGCAAGTTTCGATCGCATTCGCGACCTACTTCAGACAGAAACTGATATTCCTGATTGGGGCAGCGACGAGATCGGACAGTTTGAAAAACTCGAGTTCCGAGGCCTCACGTTCCGATACCCAGGAGCACCGACGGATGCTCTATCGAATATCAATCTCGAGATCCGTGCCGGCGAAACCATTGGATTTGTCGGACCTGTGGGTGCCGGTAAAACAACTTTGCTTCAGCTGATCTGTCGAATGTTTCCGGTCGAGCCCGGCCGAATTCTTTTGAACGGAA
>DATLHP010000421.1:0-8542 GCA_035539835.1 Bdellovibrionales bacterium | reverse complement strand
CGTCCATGCCGTAACGGTTTTCGAACGATGCCGAAACGATATCCACGCCAAATTCGTAAAAGTCAGTCTTTGCCGTCTCAGCATCGCGAACGCTGTCGACCTTATTGATGACAAGAAGAAAAGGCTTTCCGGCTTCTTTGGCGATCCGAATGATGTCTTTATCTTCAGGATGAATGCCAGAGCGTCCATCCATCACCACGATCAAGTGATCCACCGAACGCAAAAAATCGATGACCTGCTCACGAATCAGTTTCGAGAACAAATCTTGAGCTTCAGTCAATCCGCCCGTGTCGATGACGTCGAATTTGTGACCCCAGATTTCAGCTGGCTCGATTTGAATGTCGCGCGTGACACCCGGTTGGTTTTTAACGACCGCTTTGCGAGTCGACGTCAGATAGTTAAAGAGCGTCGATTTTCCGACGTTAGGACGTCCGATGATCGCAACTCGTGACGTCTCTCGACCGGCCCTGAACAGCGGCTCTGTCGAGCTGCTTGTGAGCTTAGGCTCAGTCCTTCGCGACGACATAGCCCAACTCCTTCATAATGCGTGGATTCTTCGTCCAGTTTTCACGGACGTTGACGTGCAATTCTAAAAAAACCTGACGATCAACGACGCGCTCGATGTGTTTGCGCGCTTCCATGCCGATCGACTTCAACGTCTGACCTTTGGCACCGATGACGATTGGCTTGTGATTCGCCTTGTCCAAAAGAAGTTCAGCACGAACGCGAACGACCGGACCTTCTTCGTCGAATTCGTTGATACGCACCGCGAGTCCGTATGGGATCTCTTGGCGAAGGCGTTCGAAGCAAGCTTCACGAATGAATTCGGCCGCGAGCTGACGAATCGTCTGCGTCGTGTAGAGCTCATCGTCGTAAAGAGGCGCCGGCGCTTCGGGCAGAAGCGGGATCACTCGCTGAAGAAGCTCTTCGATCGCTTCGTCTTTGCGCTTCAAAGTCGAAATCGAAACGAATGGAACACCTTGTTCCATCAAAAAATTAAAGAACTTCGGCGTGCGAGTTCCGCTACCGAGAAGATCGATCTTAGTGATCAAGGCGACCCAAGGCTTTTTTGATTCCTGCAGCAATTGAACAAGTTCTTTGACCGACGCCTCAGAGGCATCTGCCGCAAGCAGTGCGCAAACGACGTCGGCTCTTGCCATGACGTCCGCGACTTCTTCTTGCAAGAATTTATTGATTCCCGATGTGCTCTTAAGAGTTCCCGGAGAATCGACGAAAACGATTTGCGCATCTTCTCGCGTGAGGATTCCTGTGACACGCGCGCGTGTCGTTTGTGGTTTGTCCGAGACGATCGAAACCTTTTCGTCGAGAAGCGCATTCAAGAGCGTACTCTTGCCAGCGTTAGGTTGTCCGACCAGAGCCACGAACCCGGCTCTGTATTTTCCTTTAGTACTCACTGCATCAGCTCCAATGCTCTGCGAGCGGCATCTTGTTCCGCTTGCTTTTTACTGCGACCTTTTCCTGTCGCTATCATCCCTCCGTCCACACGGACGGAGACTTCAAAGACTTTGTCATGATCGGGACCCGTTTCGCTCTCGACTGTGTAAGTCGGAGTCGCTTTACGGGTTTCTTGCATCTTCTCTTGAAGACGCGTTTTGAAATCCGAGCTGAAGTCAGCTTCGGAGCTAATGGCCTCGAGACGCGCATCGAAAAGTCTTTCGACCGTCGCACGCGCCGCAGGAAAACCGCCATCGGTATAAACCGCACCCAAGATCGCCTCGAGGGTCGATGCGAGAATGCGTGGCTTTTGTAGACCACCCGTCTTCGCTTCACCTTTGCCAAGACGAATCACTTCGTCGAGTTTCAAATCCATTGCGATTCGGGCAAGACTTTCTTCGTTCACAAGGCTTGCGCGTTTTTTCGACAGAGCACCCTCAGGATTCTCTTGGAAACGCGTCATTAGAAGATCACTGAGCGCAAGATCCAAAACCGCATCACCAAGAAACTCGAGTCGTTCGTTGTCACTCTGAACGCTCGAAGCTCCACCCAGCTTTTCGTTGGCAAAGCTCTTGTGTGTGAGTGCTTGCTCTAAAAGACGCGAGTGCGCAAACGAATAGCCGATGGCATCTTCCAAACGCTTCATACGAGCACCCGCCCGACAAGAACGCCATCCATACGACTCGCATGGGGATTTTCAAAGCCAGTGATCTCGATTGTGACTTCACTGCCGCGACGATCCTCAGGCGCATCAACGACGCGAACCGGCCAGTAGTCGCGACTCAAACCGTCCGGACCATTGCCCGGAAAGTTCAAAAGAAGAACCTGCTTAGTCTGTTTCAACTGCTGTTGCGCCATTTCAGTCATTCGCTGAGTTGAGAGTTCACGCAAACGTTGTGAACGAAGACTGCGTTGATCGCGCGAAACCACACCCTCAAAAGCAGCGGCCTTTGTTCCGGGACGTTCGCTGTAAGGGAAAACGTGGATACGCGTCCACGGAAGCTTCGCCAAACGCTCATAAGTGTCAGCGAATTCATCGTTTGTTTCGCCAGGGAATCCGACAATGACGTCCATCCCGACAAAAGCACCGGGAACGAATTCCTGAATGCGGTTCAACGCGGATTCGACGTCTTCGGCCGTGTACTTGCGGCGCATGAGCGAAAGAATGCGGGTATTTGCGCTCTGAATGCTCATATGAAAGTGCGGACACAAACGGTCGCTGAGTTTGTAGAGTGCCAAAAGTTCTGGCGTCAGCTCAACCGGCTCTAGACTCGATAGACGAATACGCTCGATCGTCGTGCGCTCAAGAACCGCGCGAACGAGATCGTGTAGAACCATAGCTCCGTCTTCGTAGTCACCGATATGAACGCCGGTAAGAACGACTTCGCGCGTGCCCTGCTTCGAAAGCTCGTTGACGCGCTTGACGAGTTCATTGACTGGGATGCTGCGACTTTTTCCGCGTGCGAACGGGATCACGCAGTATGTGCAGAAGCTATTGCAGCCATCTTGAATCTTTAAGAACGAACGCGTGTGCTCACGTTCATTTCCACCACCCGCTTCAAGATCGTCTTTGCGAAAGATATTCGATCGGAAGACGCGCGATTCAAGTTCATTTCTGAAATGACGATCGAGAATGTTTTCAAGATCGCCCTTGTGCGAGTTTGCGATGACAAGATCAGCACCCGTCAATGTATCAAACGTTTCACCATCGACTTGTGCACCACAGCCTGTGACAACGACCGTTGAAAACGGATCTTTCGCTTTCAAACGACGAACTGCTTTTGCAGCTTCACGCGTCGCCTCGCCTGTCACAGCGCATGTGTTCAAGATATGAATACGCGGAATGCGTGCACCGAGACCGAACTGAGTTTCGATCGGCGGCGCCACCGCCTTCGCATCAACGGCTTCATGACCCTTCGACTCGAGGCGCTTTTGCAAGAGACCCGTGTCATAGGTGTTCACCTTGCAGCCGTATGTGTGAATGGTGAAATGATAGCGAGAGCTCGACTTCAAACGATCCAGCCTCCGCCAACCAACTGATCTTCACGATAGAAGACTGCGGCTTGGCCTGGTGTGATCGCACGAACCGGCTCATCGAATTCAACGCTGAGCTCGCCATCTTTTTTGAAAACGCGCGCCATCGAACCTTTGTGCTGAAAGCGAATCTTCACTTTCAAACGTTCACCGTCACTGAATTGATCGATCAAACGAGGCTCGACGACGCGAGCCTGAGTACCGAACAAGTGCCTCTCGTCGCCGACCCATACTTCGTTCGCTTTCGCATCGATCTTGATGACATACACGGGCTCAGGACGATAAATGCCCAGCCCTTTGCGTTGACCGTAGGTGTAGTGATGAATGCCATCGTGCTCTGCCAAAACTTCGCCCGTCGGATAGAGACGAATTTTTCCTTTGTGGAAAAGATCCTTCGCCACATGTTGCTCAATGAAGTTGTCGTAACCTTTATCACCGACGAAACAGATGCCTGTTGAGTCTTTCTTACGAGCGTTCACAAGTCCGCGCTCTTCGGCGATCTTACGAACATCGTCTTTTTTCAAGTGCCCGATCGGGAAGAGAATCGATGGGATGACCTCTGGATCGGTCGTGAACAAGAAATAAGTTTGATCTTTCCAATCGTCGGTCGAAGTGCGGATCACCGAACGACCATCAGCCAACTTTTCAACCTGCGCATAGTGGCCGGTTGCAAGATGATCGCAATCGAGCTCTTTCATCTTTTGAACAAGGTGATCGAATTTCAGATACGTATTGCAGTTTACGCAAGGAAGCGGCGTTTTGCCTTCGAGATACGCCCCAATGAATGGATCGATGACGAAAGCCTGAAACTTTGCTTCGCAGTTCATCACGTAAAACGGAAAACCAAGACGATCGGCAACTGAGCGCGCGTCATCAACGTCAACACTCGAACAGCAAGTGCCATGGCCTTCTTCGATATCGCAGCTCGAGTAGTCCCAGACTTGCATCGTGATACCGACGACATCGTAGCCCTGCTCGACGAGAAGAGCCGCAGCAACGGAGCTATCAACTCCACCGCTCATTGCGACCAAAACTCGTTTACGGCTTCCATCCGCGCGCAATGGCGCTACTCCATTAGACTTCACAAGGTTCCCCTTTGAACTGCCCACTTTTCACGTCATTTGGCATGATCGAGCGAAGATGCGAAACGACTCCGACAAGCGTATCGACAAAGCGATCGACCTCTTCACGAGTGGTCGACCAACCAAGCCCCACGCGCAACGATGACTGTGCCTCTCGACGCGAAAGACCCATCGCCAATAAAACCGGTGACGGTTCAGGCGAGCCAGAACTACACGCTGCTCCGGTTGAAACAGCGAATCCCTTGAGATCGAGATTCATCAAAAGAATTTCTCCGTCGACGCCTGGAACGATGAGACTCGATGTGTTTGGCACACGTGGCGAATCCGCGCCCGTCACTCGAACATGGGTGATCTCACTGAAGATGCGCTTCTCAAGATGGTCACGAAGCTCACGCATCGTTTCAGCGTGTCTTGCGACGTCATCTTTCAATTCACACATCGAAGCCAACGCGGCGATAGCGAGAGTGTTCTCGGTTCCTCCGCGACGATGACGTTCTTGTCCGCCGCCATGGATGAGGCTTTCCAGCTGAACGCCCCGACGCGTGTACAGGATTCCGGCACCTTTGAGAGAATAAAATTTGTGCCCTGAGAACGTCGCAAGATCGACACCAAGATCTGTGAGATTCAATTCGAGCTTGCCAAGAGCCTGAACGCAATCCGAGTGAAACAAAGCACCTTTCGCATGCGCGCGGGCTGCGAGCTCTTTGATTGGAAACACATTTCCAGTTTCGTTGTTAGCAAGCATGATCGACACGAGCGCAGTGTCTTCATTCAAAGCTGCATCGTATGCAGCTAAGTCGATTTCTCCACGACGATTCACCGGAATAACGACGACTTCAGCACCACGCGACTCAAGATATTCGGCCGTACGCTTGATGCTCGGATGTTCAACTGAACTGATGAGATAGCGATTTCGTTTTTCTGATCCACGCGAAGCTTGTGTTTCGAAAACACCTTTGAGTGCGAGATTGTTGGCTTCCGTACCACCGCTCGTGAACACGAGTTCGAGCGGATTCGCGCCAAGAAATTTTGCGATCTTCGCACGCGCTTCGCGCATCAGAGTTTTTGGACTGCGACCCGCTTGATGAATCGAACTCGGATTACCCCAATGCTCGATCCACTCAGGCACGCGCGAACGCACGCGATCCGATATCGGAGTCGTGGCATTGTGATCGAGATAAACTCGCGTGAATTGTGCGGAATTAGAGAATGGCATGCGGCGGCAATCTAGCAGAATCCGCAGGTCACGGCAAAGCAAAGCCCTGGTTGAAATAGCTAGGCTGTAAGAACCTTAGGGCTCCTCATTTTTGGAGCCTCAGAGTCTGATGGAACCGAACGAATTTCAGAAGCGCGAGGACGTCGCATTTGCTGATGAACAAGGACTCCCATAGCGAGCACAACGGCCAATGACATTCCGAACATGAAGTAAGTCGATCCGTCGTTTCTATTCATCAGCCCCCCGATGACTGCTTACATTCAAACCCAGATCCCGCTTAACGATTGTAAAGAGGGTCCCGCAATGAAACGTTTACCGGCTTTTTTTGAGGAACATGGGGACTAGCCCTGAAGATTCAACATTAATGCCCTGGGCCGAGGTCCAGTTCGGGGTATGATTCGTCCCAGTTTTCTCAATGGAGCCGTCCGCTTTACCGATAAAAAGCTGTATGGATTCTATGGTTTGGGCAAAACAATTCGGGATCGATGACGCTGAGTTAACGTCGTTGATGGCTTCGCACGGCGGAGCTGTTCAAGCCCTTTTGCATTGCTTGAAATCCGGGCGAATTTCAGAGGCCGACTATCTTTCTTGGGCACAAAACAAATTTAGTTTAGCTCGTGTCAAAACAGAATTCTTCTCGGCTCCTGCCGATCCTGTTTTTTGGACAGCGGTCAAAGATCTTTACAAGTGGCATCCCGGCTTCTTCCCTCTCTGCGAGTGGCAAGATGTTTTACTCGTCGGTTGCGTTGAGCCTCCGCAATTTCATTTCCGCGTCGCCAAAGAAACGCGTTTTGTTCTCGCTTCTGTGAACTCACTCGAAACACTTTGGAAAACGCTTGAGCCAAATTGGAAAGCGACTGAGCCCAAACCCGTTGCAGCAATGCCAGCGCTTCCAACGAAGCCGCCGCCACCGCCGGCTTATGTTCCGCCAAAGGTACAGCCTTCTGAAAAAGCAGAAGAAATTAAACTCGATCTGCCGCCACCGACTGTGAAGGCGCCACCAGCATACGTCCCGCCAGCGACACCAAAGACGGCACCACCACCACCGGCACCCGCTTACGTTCCACCAGTAGCGAAGAAGGGCGATGTCACAGCTGATCAATTGCCGCCGGCTCCTGACGTCGACCTCAATCGACCAGATGGTTTTTCGCTGGATATACCTGCGGACAACGATCGACTTTTTGTTGTTCCAGAAGGCATCCCGCTCGATCACGCGAACCTTGTCGAAAAACCAAAAGTCGAAGCGCCACCGCCAACGAAATCAGAAGCTCCAGCGGGCCTGAGTGACACTTTCACAGAATCGCGAATCGACTTTGCTGTTGCGGTCACGTCACCGAGCATTGATCTCGATCGCACGGAACCCGCTGCGGCCGATAAAACTGAGCCTGCAATGGTTGAATCAGCAACAGCACCGGTTTCATTGGTTCCGCCGCCGAAGGCTACGGCGACCGCAACACAAGATGACGACGACTACTCGCCGATGGAAGTGACTTCCGCCGGCATCGCCTTGAACAACTCAACGCCGTTTGAGTCGTGCATGAATTTGAATGACCTCGTCGAGTCGGCATTGGGCAGCCTTCAGCCGACATTCGAACATGGCATGTTCTTACTCGTTCGTGAAAAATCGCTCGTGCCATGGAAATGGACGGATCTTCTTCATTCGGTCAAAGGCAAGAAGGTAGATGCCATCAACTTGGCAACACCAAGTATCTTTAGAATTCCTCTGACGACGAAGATGCCGTATCACGGCTACGTCACGCCAAACAATATCAACAGCGCCTTCTTCAACAACTTCCATCGCGGAATGCTACCGAAGCATGTGACGGTCGTGCCCGTCGTTAAAAATGGTGAAGTCGTTGGCATGCTCCTCGGAATCACGAATCGTGAAATCGATTTCAGAGAGAGTTTGATTTCAACTGAGAAATTGGCTGTCGAATTCGCCGAGCACTTCGGCCGTGTTCAAAACGTCAAAGCGGCGGCTTGATCGAAGCCCATCGCTGATTTCCATCGACAGACAACTCGATATCGATTCGCCGCCAAGAGCGTGGAAGCGCACCGTCGACTCCAAATTCATCGAGCTTGTTTGACCATTCGATAATGATAAGTCCATTCGAATTCGAAAAAACATCCCAGAATCCAGTGCTCTCGAGGTCATCCACGCTTTCGATGCGGAAAAGATCGAAGTGCTCGACAGTAAATCCGTTCACAGCATAGCTATTGTGAATCGCGAACGAAGGCGACGCCGTCTCGGCGCCACCCAAAGCTTCGACGATGAATTGTGTGAGCTGAGTTTTTCCAGCACCCATTGGCCCAGAGAGATTCAGAATCGTTTTCGGGCCGAGCTTTGCTGCTAGTTCACCGGCAAAAGATCGGCTGTCATTCAGATCAGCTAGAATCCGCGCCACTAAAACCGTCCTCGACGAACACGAGTCAACAGCGATGGAATTGATCCGACGATATCTGAAGGCAACAGCGATGCTTTGTCTTTTTTCGAACGCACCCATTCGTCAGCGGCGCGACCATGTACGTATGCCGCCAACGTCGATGCGATGCCCGGCTTCAATCCTTGCGCAAGGAATCCTGCGATCATGCCGGTAAGAACGTCCCCTGACCCCGCTTTTGCCAAAGCCGAATTGCCGGCAAGAACAACGATCGACTTCGTTCCGTCAGAGACAATCGTGCGATAGCCCTTGAAAAGTACGATGCAGCCGTAGCGATGCGCCGCCATTTCCGCTGCACCAAAGCGATCTCGCTC
>DATLHP010000420.1:0-10845 GCA_035539835.1 Bdellovibrionales bacterium | reverse complement strand
CCTTTGCAATATCCAACTTCAAGCGAAGTGCTGAGAGGCTGCGAATGGTCGTAGCGACCGAAGCAATAGCGGCAGAGCACGTTAGCTCTTGAACTGCGAAAACACTCTGCGCAAAAAGGAGACTGACGAGAGCAGTAACGATCCAGGTCTTCATGGCTTCACCGCTCTTGCGAGGCGAAAGCCAATAGATTCCCGAGAAGTAACGTGCGCTTTGTTGCGATATGCAGAGTCGGTATGCACGGCCTGCGCAAACCAAAATCCGGACCTGAAAACGTAATAACTTCCGTTCTGGGAATCATATTTGTCACTCACCCATTCACCGACATTGCCATACATGTCGTAAAACTCACTTTGCCCAATCATCAGTGGCATTTTTTGGGCGACGGGATGAGTGCCACTGCCGGGCCCCCCTCCGTACCAAGCGTAGTCTGCGAGTTGCGACCGATCGTTTCCGAAGTGATATTTGTCGTTATATTGGCCTCTTCCGCGGACGACAAATTCCCACTCTGCTTCTGTCGGGAGGCGATAGACATCACCGGTCTTGTGATCCGGAATGAGTTCAAAGAGAGCGGGTTCGCCACGTTTCGACAGTTTATTGAGGGCCTTGAGCCATTGACCGACATCGGCATGAGAAACGTGCTCTACCGGATTCGTATCGCCCTTAAAGAATGAAGGATCTAGGTCGATCCGATACCGAAGCTTCTGGTTCGCTAACTCGGCGACTTTTCTCCAAATTATCTGCGTCGTTGCCGTTGCCATCATGTCAAATGGCCCCGTCACATCGACGAGAACGCGGTTGTCCCCACTGCCCATCGTAAATGACCCTGGATCAATTCGATGGAAAATGGCGCGAGTTCCATCGATCGTCGAAGCGGTGATGACGTTTTGTTGCTCGCGACGATCTTGGTTCTCGCGCTCTCGAGACTGCTGACTACGTTGCTCGGTCAACAAAAGGTCTTCTTGTAGAAGACTGATTTCTTGCCTCATTTGTTCGACGAATGCATCGCGTGACATGATTCCGTTCTGTTCAATGTACTGAACAAAAGTCCGCTCTCTTCTTTGATACTCATTCGATAGCGCAGTCATTGCTATCGAACTGGACCCCTCGGCATGCGCGATGTCGAGTTTCAAACGAAGTGCGGCGAGGCTACGAATCGTTTCGTCGATCGAAAGTACAATAGCCGAGCATGACAGTTCAGAAACCGCGAATGCACCTTGTGAAGCAAACAGACATAGAATGGCTATAACGATATGCTTCATGGCGCAGATTCTTTAACGGTTCTCACAAAACGAAAACCGGTGTGATTGTTTCGCAAGGATGGCCGTTGAAAATCGCGGCGGCCGGACCGTGACTCATAGTAGTCATCCTGCCATGAACCCCCTCGCACCACTCGATCATCGTCTTCGTCTTCTGCGAGATTATGGGGATCATTTCCACCCGGCAGAGTTTCATCCCAGCGGTCGCTGACCCACTCGCTAACATTGCCATGCATGTCGTAGAATTCTCTTCCGTCAATGACGAGCGGCCGCTTCTCAGCAACCGATTGGGTTTCATTTTCTGAGTTTTCGAAAGACCAAGCATAGTCTTCAATGCGCTGAAAGATCGCGAAGTGAAAGTTTTTGTTGTACAGACCTCTTCCGCGCACCACAAATTCCCACTCGGCTTCCGTTGGAAGGCGATACACATCGCCTATTTTGTGACCACGAATCAAATCAGTCAGAGCCGTTTCGCCGGATTCTGAAAGTTCATTGAGAGCCCGGAGCCAAATTTGAATGTCATTGTAAGAAACCCGCTCTACTGGATGGGTTTCGCCCACAAAATGTGATGGAGTTGGGTTGATTCTGTATCCGAGCTTTGCATTTGCGAGCTCAGCGATTTTTCTCCAAATAACCTGTGTCGTCAGTGTGGCCATCATTTCAAACGGCTTCGTCAACGTTACATCTTTTTTGTCCAAATCGCCCATGAGGAAAGATCCAGGCTCGATGGGGTGAAAAGCAGCGTCCCTACCATCGATGACCGCTGACTCAAACTGCTCGTGAAGATGCTGAGCTTCGATACCGGCAGCGAGATTCTCTTTCTGAAGTATCTTGATCTCTTGCTTCATTCGCTCAATCAGCGTCTCGCGGGACATGATTCCGAGTAGTTCAATATGCTGAATGAAAGCATTTTCTTTTGTTCGATAATCACTCGACAGAGCCGTCATGGCGATTGAACTCGAACCTTCGGCTTTCGCGATATCGAGTTTTAAACGAAGAGCTGAGAGACTGCGAATCGCTTCATCGATTGAAAGAACGGCCATCGAGCACGACTGTTCAGATACAGCGAATACACTCGTCGAAGCAAGCGACACGATCATGGCGGCGAGCGCAATCCAGAGCCGTTTCATCGCACTGACCCATCAAGGTGTCTCACAAAGCGAAAACCCGTCTGATTGTCCTTCATGGAAGGCTCGCCTTTACCACGCTGGCCCGCCCTTACATCAATGAAGGAACTACGCCACGAGCCACCCGCGACAACGAACAAATCCGAGTTTTCCGGCTTGAGACCTTGAGGGTCAATTCCACCTAAAAGAACGCTGCCCCACCTGTCACTCACCCACTCGCGAACGTTTCCGTGCATGTCGTAGAATTCGTTGCCATCAATGATAAGAGGCGGTTTCTCAGCCACAGGATGAGTTTGATTTTGAGAGTTGTCGCGGTACCACACATATTCGGCGACTCTCGAATACAAGTTTCCGAAATGGTAGTCGCCGGTGTGCTGACCTCTTCCACGAAGAACGAATTCCCACTCTGCCTCAGTCGGAAGACGATAGACATCGCCCTGCTTGTGACTATCAATCAAGCCAGGAAGAGCCGGCTCACCCGATGCTGAAAGCTCATTGAGCGCCTGCAGCCAAAGCTCAACATCATCATGAGAAACCTGCTCGACCGGATTGTGATCACCCTTAAATGTCGATGGATCTAACTCGATTTGATATCCGAGTTTTGTGTTGGCGAGCTCAGCAATCTTTCTCCAAATAACCTGCGTCGTCGGGGTTGCCATCATTTCAAACGGCTTCGTCAGCGTTACAGATTTTCGATGCATGTCGCCCATCTCGAACGAGTCTGGCTCGATGTAATGCAAAACTGCAATACTCCCATCGATTACGATCGAACGTGGTTCTAGTGCTGACTGATGAACGGTTCGAGCTTCATCATGAACGGCATGATGCCCTTGCTGAAGCAGCTTGATCTCTTGCTTCATTCGCTCAACCAGCGTCTCACGAGACATGATTCCACTTTGCTCGACATATTGAACAAAATCATCTTCACTTTTCCGATAGCTATTCGAGAGTGCGGACATTGCGATCGAACTCGACCCTTTAGCTTTTGCGATATCGAGTTTCAAACGAAGGGCCGAGAGACTACGTATCGCGTCGTCGATCGAAAGAACCGCAACTGAGCACGCCAAAGTCGATTGAGCATTCGCATTTGCGAATGTCGGCACAAGACAAAAAAATATTAAGATGAGCAAAAAGCTCTTCATACGCATTCCCACTGACGCCCTAAGGAGTCTGCGTTGCTTGGTTTCTTGCGGCCTCGCTATTGAACAAGCTCGGAAACAGCTCAGGATGCTGAGCGATTTCTTTGTTGTACTCTGCGATAAATTCACCGATGACCGAGTTTAAAACCTGAGTATAGTCTTTCGCCTCTTCGGCCATCATCTCAAGATGGAACTTCACTCTAGAGTCGACGATGCCCGAACTGATCAGTCTTTCGATAACAGAAGAATCGTTTCTAAATGTAAGAAGTCCGTTGTCGTATTGATGCTGAATCTCTTGGGGAGCCCAATAACCGAGGCCTTCAAAGAAGAGACCCAGATCTTTCACTTCGATTGTTGTTTTGAGATCGGCAAACGGAACGCCCTCCATCAATTGATGGACGATGAACCTTGCTTTCAGTTGATCGAAGAGCTTGATGACCGTTCGATCTGAAGCTGATCCGGCAGCTGAGACGTAGTAATCCGGGAACTCTCTCGAATCCATGCGGTGAGCTTTACGAGTTTCTTCTTCTTTTTGAATTCGCATCGCCAAGAACTTTTGGTGAATCGTTGCAAGCAACTCTTCGATCGCCGGGTTCTCGAACTCGACCTGCTCAACCAGTGGCTTCAGTTCGCCAACGGCTAGAAGCCCGCGCCAAGATGGAGAAATACCGCTCTCTAAGTTGATCAAGAAGCGAGTCAACGCTTCTTCAGACGAAATCTTGTTTGAGACATAGACCTTGTTGATCGCACGATCCATGACGGCTTCGCCGGTTGATCTGTCTTCGTTATACGAATCCAAAAACTCGCTTGGCATTTTATTGGACGTCAAAATCGCTGAGCGAAGTGCCGCTTTAATAACCTGGTTTCCGGCAAAAACCTCGCGCTCGTTGAGAAGCGAAAGAAGTGCCGTGATCGTTTGCGGATTGGCTTTATCGACCTCATCCAGAATCGCGAAGACGAATTTCTGGTTCACGAGGCTCGTTGAAACCTCGATCTCCTCGATACCTTCGTTCAATTGCTTTTCGACTTTCGGGAATCCCACGAGAACGCCTTCAGGCAAAAGCTTATGGAACTGCAAGAGGAAGCGATCGAATACTTCCGGCTTCTCTGTTCGCATGCGCTTCAGTACAGCGCGCATGAAACTCTTGTCTTTACCGACCTTCGCAAGCGTCGTTTTGACAAAGCCGTCAACCTGATCGGCGTTCAACTTTTTAAGCTCTGATTTCAGGATCACTTCAGCAAGCGCTGTCTTCGCTCCACCGGGAGGCCCGAAAACATAGAGATGGTTTTCAGAAAGAAGACCCGTCAAATGTGCTTCAATCGAATGCTCCAGCTCGACAAATCGTTGTTTCAACGCGCGAACTTCGTAGCTCATCCAATCGTAGTATTGAGAAACTCGTTTTTCGACGGGACTTGATAGCATTTTGCGACGGAAATCCCTTTTTTCTCTCTCACTCCGTGCCGGAAGCAGTTTTTGTTGCGCCGGAACTTTCGGCTGATCCTCGCGCTCGAAATGTTGGTTGAGAACATTGGCGAACTGTTCGAGGTCTTTTTTAATACTCTCGAGCTCGGTCCGCGTACGCTCTTTCACTGTGCCTTTCGCTAAAAGGCGATCGATTTCTGAGCCGACTTCGAGCTGAGGCTTCGAAGGGTCGATTTGGTTGTCAGCAATGACAGTTTGAATCTTCGGTGCGAGATCCGCGATCCCTTTAGGGTCGACGGACCAGTCCGCGAAGTCAGCGGATTTCGATTTTAAAATCCATTCACCGTTCTTCTTCTTGAAAGTGAATTGCGTACGGCCCGAAGCATCTTGAAGCAAAACCTCTTCCGTATAGGGACTATAAACAGCGGCCATTGTCGCCGCCGATCCGAACGCCGAAGTCACCTTCACGCCGTCAGCAGCGTCCACTAAAGGGTAAGTCTTCAATTGAAGTCCAGCAGGTCCGACGTAAAGAGCGCTTTGAGAGAGAAGCGCCAAGTCTCTGCGCGCTGGCTGAAGTCGCATTTGATCGAATGAAACACCCTCTGCCAGCTGCCTTGCTATGAAAGCAGCCTTGAATACCTGTACCAACCGACGAACCGAGCGATTCGAAAACTGGTTGGCCGGAAAATATTCACTCTCAGCCTCACCATATCTCACTGCGGCTCGAGATTGATCCGACTTATTTGTAACATAGCGGTCAAACTCACGAGCGATCGAAACGATTTCAGCCATCATTTCATCAGAGATTTTGACCTTCGCAACGACCGATTCCAAATCATGCAATGGAAGCGCGATGCTGACCTTGCTCGAATTCTTGACCAAGTTGTACATGGCCACGGTTTCTTTCGGGCTCAACTGCTGGTTTGGAATATGGATCTTGATCGCCATGCGATCCAAAAGAGCTTCGCCCGACGGACGATCGCCCAAGAAGCCTTGGATGAACTCACCCGTCGTTTTGTTCGACGTGAAAACACCACTCGACAAAGCCGCGTCGACAACTCTCGCGCCGAGGAACGCTTTTCTTTCGTTGAGAACAGAGAGAAGCGCGTTCAGTACCGCGGGATTTGATTTTTCAGCTTCATCAGCAATCAAAAACAGAAATCGATCGCCGACGAGGGATGATTCAGTTTCGATTTCGTATTTTCCGTCCTTCATCATCGAAGAGAACTTTTGAAATCCCGAAATTTTTCCCTCAGAAATCAGTTTGTGAAACTGAAGAACGAAAATCTTTTTGTCTTTTTCTGAAATCGTATTGAGAACGCTCTGAAACATGAGTCGAGACAAGAACGTCTTCGCTCCGCCCGGCTCGCCGTTCATCCACACGAATTCTTTTGCCAAGATCGCAGTCGCCATAGCCTCGATGACCTGGCCTCTTCCGTAAACAGCTTGATTGAGTTGCTGCATGGCTTGAGCGGATTCGTTCCACGCGGTGCTGGTGGATCTTCCGAGGATTTCTGCAGAGCAAGTTTGCTTCGTAATTGCCTGCGCCGGCTCAAATGCGAGCATGCTAACGCCGATAATGGCGGCGATCCCGAACGCTTGAAGCCTGCGAACTCGCACTGTCTGCATAGACATTCCTTGGTTTCCGAGGACTTATCTACGCTATGCAGTTCACTAAATATGCCATTGTGCGGACTAGTTTAGAGCCAAAGCTATAAAATCTACTGTCTATGATTTTGACAGGGGCGCCCAAAGAGAGGCCCCTCTTGGATCAGGGAAGCACTTCCCTCACTAGACGGAAGCCATGAACATAGCTGCCACCTTCTGGAACGCTACCCCGTCGAGCCTTCAGCTCCCAAGAATGGCTATTCCAAGCACCTCCGCGGATAGAGCGAAGTGAACCGGATCTAGGACCCTTCGGATTTACTCCACCACGAAGACGATCACTATAAAAGTCGCCGACCCACTCTCCGACATTTCCGTACATATCGTAAAACTCGCTATCGCCAATCATGAGCGGGAGCTTTTGCGCAACAGGATGAGTTTGTCTTCTAGAATTCGGACTATGCCAAGCATACTCTCCGAGTTCGAACTCAAACTCGCTAGTGTCGCCATACCGACCTCGTCCAAGCGCGACGAATTCCCACTCTGCTTCGGTCGGAAGACGATAAATATCGCCTTGCCTGTGGCTCGGAATCACTTCGACAAGTCCCTGCTCGCCAGATTGAGACAGGTCGTTGAGAAGCTTCAGCCATGTTTGTAGATACTCATAAGACACTCCGTCTACCGGATGGGTATCGCCTTTGAAGTGAGATGGATTCAGACCGATACGATATCCAAATTTCGCATTCGCAAGTTCAGCAACTTTTCTCCAAATAATTTGTGTCACGGGCGTCGCCATCATCTCAAATGGCTTCGGCATCGTAACGTCGACTTTTTTCGCACCCATTTTGAAGGATCCGGCCTCTATACGATGGAAGACGGCGTTGGTGCCGTCGATTGCGCCAAGGTTTGTGACTTCATCCATCTGCTCGCGATTGCGCTGCTCTTCTTCACTCTGAGCTTCGTCTGCGTATCTCTCGCGCTGAAGCCTCAAGATCTCTTGCTTCATTCGCTCAACGAGCTCTTCACGAGTCATGATCTGGTTCTGCGCAAGATAAGCTGCGAATGCCTGCTCTTTCATTCGATATTCGCTAGCGATCGCAGTGACCACGATCGAATTCGAGCCTTCAACTTTCGCGATATCAAGTTTCAAACGAAGTGCCGACAGACTTTGAATGGTGTTGTCGATCTCGGTCTTTGCGACTGACGCCGAAAGAACCGCGGCAGAGCAACTCTGCGCCGGAGTGGCCAGTGCACTATCGAATATGAAAAGAGTCACGATGAGCGCGGCGGCAAAACTCCATTTCATGGCGTCGCCTCTTTCGCTGTTCTCACGAAGCGAAAGCCTACATTGCTGCCACGGGCCCCTAAAACATCGCGGGCTGAGGACGACAGACCACCCCGAAGAACAAAGAATGAATAGTTCTTCGGAGAGATTTCAGGATCATCTCCACCCAGGATATCTGATTGATAGCCGTCATTAACCCATTCCCAGACATTGCCATACATGTCGAAAAACTCATTGCCATCGACCGTCACCGGAACCTTCTGTGCTACCGGATGACTTACAGGTTTGGAATTTTGATCATACCAAGCATAGTCACCGAGTAGAGATTCATCATTTCCAAAGTGATAGACGTCGTTGTACTGACCTCTTCCGCGCACAACGAATTCCCATTCTGCCTCAGTCGGCAAACGATAAACGTCACCTGACTTGTGGCTCGGGATCACATCGACGAGCGCGGAATCGCCGGAAGCGGAAAGCCTATTGAGCGCCTCTAACCACATTTTGACTTCTTGATAATGAACCCTCTCGACCGGATGCTTTTCGCCTTTCAAGCCCGAAGGACTGACTCTGATTTCATAGCCAAGCTTCGCATTCGCAAGCTCAGCGACTTTTCTCCAGATGATTTGCGTCGTTGGTGTCGCCATCATCTCAAAAGGCTTCGTGATCTTGGCATCGACTTGCTCACCGACTTCACCCCTTTTGAACGGGCCAGGCTCGATGCGATGAAAGATAGCGTGAGTTCCATCGATCGCATTCGATTCAAGCCCTTCTGTTTGCTCGTGCCGAAGAATTTCTACGTCTTGGATCTGAACACGCGGTCTTTCTTGAAGGCTCGAAATGACTTCCTTCATCCGAATAACGAGAGCTTCGCGAGTCATGATTCCGGTCTGTTCAAGATATGCGACGAACGCTTTTTCCTTCTTTCGATATTCGCTTGCGAGCGCCGTTACCGCGATCGAATCCGAGCCTTCCGCCTTCGCAGTATCAAGCTTCAGCCGAAGTGCTGCGAGACTACGAATGGTTTTATCGATCTCGCTTGTTGCTACTGACTCTGAAAGAATAGCCGCAGAACACGTCTGCTCGGCACTCGCGAATGCCCGATCGAATGCGAAGAGACTCACGATCAACGCAGCCGCAACGCCATGCCGTCTATAAAGGGAGGCCTTCGCCGTGATCATGGCCGCACTCCCTTTACTTTTCTAATAAATCGGAAGCCAACATACGAACTCGCAGTGAGAGGGCTTCGATTGAAGCGCCTACGCGCATTCATTCCGAAGTCATTGTAGGCAAGTCCTCGCATAACTTTGAAATAGCCATCGGGTCCTTGCGGATTGCGCCCGCCAGTCAGCCGCTCGTCATAGGAATCATTAGTCCACTGCAAAACATTGCCGTACAGGTCATAAAAATCGCTATCATCAATAAAGAGCGGAAGCTTTTGCGCAACCGGATGAGTTTGTCCGATGGAATTCGTTTTAATCCAGGCGTAATCCTCAAACTGGGATTGATCATTCAAGAATAGATAGGTGTCATTGTACTGTCCTCTTCCACGCGCAACGAATTCCCATTGCGCCTCGGTAGGGAGACCGTAAAGGTCGCCCTGCTTGTGATCTGGAATCACGTCGACAAGACTCGACTCACCCAACAAAGAAAGCGCATTGAGTGCTTCCAGCCATTCTTGAACTTGTTCATAGGAGACCTGCTCGACGGGTCGCGTGTCGCCCTTAAAGTGGGACGGATCGATCTTGATCTCAGAGCCGAGCTTCGCATTCGCAAGCTCAGCAATCTTCTTCCAAATAATTTGCGTCGTCAGCGTCGCCATCATGTCAAAACCAGTCAGCGTGATATCGACTTCGCTAGTGATTTTGCCCATTTTCGAAGAGCCAGGCTCGACGCGATGAAAAATTGCGCGAGTTCCATCGATCGGGTTCGAGCGGATGGCCTCTAAATGTTCGGATCGATCTTGATTTTCACGTTGCTGTTCTTGGTGTAGTCCGCTTTGCAGCCGACCGATCTCGCGTTTCATTCGATCAATGAGCTGCTCGTGGGCCATGATATCGTTCTGCTCAAGATATGCGACGAAGGCCTTTTCTTTCTTTCGAAACTCATTCGCGAGCGCAGTGACCGCAATCGAATTCGATCCCTCGGTCTTCGCGATATCAAGCTTCAAGCGAAGTGCTGAGAGGCTATGAATGGTTTTGTCGATTTCGGTCGCTTCGATCGACTCCGAAAGAACCGCGACCGAACACGCCTGCTTTTCTGCAGCGAATGCACTATTAAACGCGAGAAGATTCGCACCAAGTAAAGCAAGAGCGATCATGGGAGACTCTCCCTTGCTTCTCTCGCGAAGCGGAAACCGACGCCGTTGTCTCGCGTCTCGGGAACGGCACCACCGCGGCTGTACGTATCCCAGTCCTGCCAGCCGCCACCGCGATAGACCCGATGCCAACCAGTCGATGGCCCCTTTGGATCTTCGCCACCAAAGAGGCGATCATGATAAAAGTCGGCGACCCATTCGAAGACATTGCCGTACATGTCGTAAAACTCATTGCCATCAACCACTACGGGAAGCTTCTGCGCCACAGGATGGGTCTCATCGTTCGCATTTTTTTTGCTCCAAGCGAAATCGCTGAGTTGCTCATCGTCCTCTCCGAAGTTGTACATTTCTGTGTACTGGCCTCTTCCACGTAGAACGAATTCCCATTCGGCTTCCGTTGGAAGGCGATACACATCGCCTTTCTTGTGGTCAGGAATCACGTCAACGAGACTCGGCTCGCCCGATGCAGAAAGTTTATTGAGTGCCTTCAGCCATTCTTGAATGTCATCGTATGAAACTTGTTCGACAGGGCGCTTGTCGCCTTTGAAGTGCGATGGATCCGGATTGATTTGAGACCCAAGCTTCGCATTCGCAAGTTCTGCAATCTTTCTCCAGATGATCTGCGTCGTCTGCGTCGCCATCATGTCAAAACTCTTTGGCAGCTTCACCGGAACTAGACCACGATCATAATCCAT
>DATLHP010000419.1:0-12944 GCA_035539835.1 Bdellovibrionales bacterium | reverse complement strand
TCCAAGCGACGGCTCGTATGATATTCCAGAAGGAATCATCTACGGATTTCCATGTATCGCTGAAGGCGGCGACTACAAGATCGTAAAAGGTCTCGAAATCGACGCGTTCTCACGCGAGAAAATGAACGCAACTCTGAAAGAGCTCGAAGAAGAACGCGCAGGCGTCGCTTCGCTTCTCTAAATTCACGTCAGTTTTTACTGAAGGAGGTCATCGCGAACGGCGATGACCTCAAGAACCGGATCTGAATCTGAATTTGGGACTGTGCTGAGATCGAGATCGATCGAATATCCAAGAGCTCTTCGCAGCTTCATGGCCGGTGTCCTGGCCAGCGCCTCGGTCGGCGTCAGGCCCATCTGCAAACCACGTTGAAAAATCAAAATATTGCTTTCAGTGAGTGAAGAGTCGATTCGCTCTGTCTGCGGGTTGTCTTCGATGGACGCAGCAGCCAAGAACGTGCTGACTCCAAGTTTTCGAAATCGTGGCGCAACGTCCACTCGAAACGAAATCGTCTCTTCTCTTGTTCCATATGTTTGATAGGAAATGCTTCCCATTAAATCTTGGACTCCGTTTTCGAAAACGACGTAAAGCCCAAAGCCAACCGCAGAGACTTCGTCTGCTAAAGATCGGACAAGACGGAAACTCGACACGCGCATTCCGCGCTCTTTTAGCTCCTGATGCATCAAGCGCAGACGCAACTTCTGAATCGCCTGCATTTTCGCAATCTGTTGCTCAATTTGAGGGGTGCGCTCGCTCGCGAATACTTTGCGTTCACCATCAAAGGCCAAGGCCTTTTCTCGTTTCATTGGGTCCGAGGGAAGTTCAGTTTCTAGCTCGAGAGGTGCTTCTACGGCTGCCGAAATTCCAGAGATGGCAAGAGAACACGAGCTTCCTCGTCTGAACGAGAGGGTCTCTGCGGCGTTGGCATCGTTGATCGCGCCGAGGCCGACCGAAAAAGCCAATGAGAGACATGCAGAAAGAAAGATTCGAGCGCGCATCAGTAGGCTTCTTCCGGAATGTTATCGACAAGGTCGTCACGGACTGTCGTCACGGGAATGGAAGTGACACCAAAAACAGACTCGGGAAGTGAACTCGCATGTGGGTCGTAGGAATATCCGAGAACGCGCCTCATTTTCATCGCTGGAGTTAGATTCAAAGCTTCAACATTCGAGAGCCCAGCGTTGATGCCATTCTCATAAGTGTTGAGATTCACTCCGGTGAGATCGGCATGAATGATCTCAGTTTGAGGATTGTCCTCGATCGCACGAGCGGCGAGAGCGGTACTGACACCCAAATCGCGATAATCCTCTTCAACATTGATGGCGAAGGAAACCGTCGCGTAATGCCGATGTTTGGCCTGATAGAGAACGTTGCCCAGTCTCAGTTTCTGGCCGGTTGTCGTGATGGCAAAAAGAGTGATTTGAGCACCGTGAACGGCATCCGATCCTTCTCTAGCAAATGAGAACTCTTGAACTGTGATATCGCGGGCGTCGAGTTTTCGAGCCATTTTGGTGAGTTGATCGAGCTGAATTCCCTGCATTTTTACTCGTTGAGCAAGGTTCGCTGGCGTTTGCCGCGCCGAGAAGATCTTGCGCTCATCTTCGAGGAGCTCGGCTTCGAAGTCGCGTTCAGGTTGGATCTCTTCGTGACTAACAGAAAAATTCGGGACGGAGAGCGCCGCAGAGCATGCGGTCTTTGCTGGGCCGGCATGGCTGGTCGCTGCTCCTATGAGAATGAAAACGGCGCAAATCGTCGGCAGGGTCGTCAAAATATTCGACACCCAATGCGGTGAAATCGCATTCTTTCGGTTTAACAAACGACCCGTTGTCATGTGTCAGAGTCAATGCAGGAACCGGGCTCGTTTCGTGGATGCTTAGTTCATTTGCGATGCGTTAAGGCGGCAGAGAATCGGCATTTGATACTCACGCAAAACCGTTGGAAGATATCGGTTCTCAAAGCAAAGGGAACCTCATGAAAAAGATCAAAGTTCAAAATCCCGTCGTCGAACTCGACGGCGATGAAATGACCCGTATCATTTGGCAATTCATCCGCGAAAAACTCATCAAGCCGTATCTCGAAATCGATTTGAAGTACTACGACCTCGGCATGGAATATCGCGACAAAACAAACGACGAAGTCACGATCCAAGCCGCTGAAGCGATCAAAAAATACGGTGTCGGCGTCAAATGCGCCACGATCACGCCCGACGAAGCCCGCGTTAAAGAATTCAATCTCAAACAAATGTGGAAGTCTCCGAACGGAACGATCCGTAACATTCTCGACGGAACCGTTTTCCGTGAGCCGATCATCTGCTCGAACGTTCCGCGCCTTGTTCCAGGATGGACGAAGCCGATTTGTATCGGTCGTCATGCGTTTGGCGATCAATATCGCGCAACCGACTTCGTGACGAAGGGCAAAGGCAAACTCACGATCACTTTCCAAGGCGACGACGGAAAAACGATCTCGCACGAAGTCTACAACTTCAAGGGCGATGGCGTAGCTCTTGCGATGTACAACACGGACGAGTCGATCTATGGATTTGCACGTTCGTGCATGAACATGGCGCTCACCAAAGGCTGGCCGCTGTACTTCTCGTCGAAAAACACGATCCTCAAAAAGTACGACGGACGTTTCAAAGATATCTTCGAAGAAGTTTACCAAAAAGAATTCAAAACCAAATTCGAAGCAGCGAAAATCACCTACGAACATCGCTTGATCGATGACATGGTCGCGTCAGCACTCAAATGGGAAGGTGCTTTCGTTTGGGCATGTAAGAACTATGACGGCGACGTTCAATCAGACACGGTCGCACAAGGTTTCGGCTCACTTGGCTTGATGACTTCGGTCCTTGTCACTCCAGACGGAAAGACAATGGAAGCTGAAGCTGCGCACGGAACAGTGACTCGTCACTACCGTATGCATCAACAAGGCAAGCCGACATCAACGAACCCGATCGCATCGATTTTCGCATGGACACGCGGCCTCGCGTTCCGCGGTGAACTCGACGGCAACAAGGAACTCATCAACTTCGCCCACACTCTCGAAAAAGTGTGCGTTCAGACAGTCGAATCGGGCCGCATGACGAAGGATCTCGCAATCCTCGCATTCGGAGACAAGGTCACTCCGGATCAGTACATGAACACTGAGCCGTTCTTGGATCTTCTCGATTCGAACTTGAGAAAGGCCCTCTCGTAACTTGGAGTCATCGGCTTCTTCAGCCATAGAACTTCGCAATGTGAGTCTCTCGTTCGGAGGGACTCCGCTTTTGCGTAACGTTTCACTGAAGATCGCAGCCGGTGAAGCCTTTGTTCTGATCGGCCCGAGCGGAGCTGGAAAATCCAGTCTCCTTAAGCTCATGGCGGGCCTTCTTCTACCGACATCGGGCGAAGTCTTTGTTTACGGAAAAAATCTTTCTCGACTTCACGGGCGTGAGCGCGACGAGCTGTTGCGTAAAACCGGAATGCTCTTTCAAAAAAACGCTCTCTTTGACTCGCTCTCGGTCGGAGACAACGTCGCATTTCCACTCAAAGAAGTTCTCGGCACGTCAGAAAAAGAATGCGGACCGATCGTGGATCGCTATCTGACCGCCGTTGGAATTGACCATGCGAAAAAGCTTTTCCCCGATGAGATTTCGGGTGGAATGCAAAAACGTCTTGGGATCGCACGCGCCCTCGTGCTTCGACCAGAGATCGTTTTTTACGATGATCCGACGGCGGGCCTTGATCCGATCACGAGTCGAAAGATCATCCAACTCATCAAAGACCTGCAAGTGCGAGATGGATCCACAGTTGTTGCTGTGACAAATGATATGCATCGCGCCTATCAGGTCGCGAATCGCATCGGCATGGTCGTGCAAAATGAACTCATTGATTGTGGAACGCCAGAACAAACGAAAGCGCATCGTGACCCACGAGTGCAGCAATTCATTCGCGGTCAGCTTACCGGGCCGTTGGCAGTGCAGGCATGACATCAATGATTTGTTTCAAGAATCTTGTAAAACGCTTCGGGCCGCGCACAGTCTTGAACGGTTTATCGCTCGATATTCATGAAGGCGAGATCGTTTTCATTCTTGGAACCTCGGGAACCGGCAAATCAGTTCTTCTCAAAAATATCGTTGGTCTGTTGCGTCCTGACGAGGGCGAGATCTGGATCGATGGCCGCGAGGTCTCGCGCATCAGCGAAGAAGAGTATTTTCCGATTCGAAAGAAGTGCGGAATGGTTTTTCAACACCCGGCGCTCTTTGACTCGCTTTCAGTCTTCGAAAACGTTGCATTCGGTCTTCGCAGACATGAGGGTCTCGAGGGAGCTGAGCTCGCGGCGCGAGTAAGAAAGAGTCTCGAGCTCGTTGGGCTCGCGAGTGATGTTGAAGCGAAACTCCCGGTCGAAATTTCTTACGGTATGCAAAAGCGAGTGAGCCTTGCACGCACCGTTGCGGTTCAACCGAAAATTCTTTTGTTTGATGAACCGACGACGGGCCTGGATCCAATCACTACGGCGGCAGTGAACCGTCTCATCTTCGATCTATCCCGTACCCTCAAGACGACCTCGATCGTCGTGAGTCATGACATGCAATGTGCTCTTGAGATCGCTGACCGCATCGTCGTTCTCGACAAAGGATCGATTGTCGCCTTCGGCACACCGGATGAACTCAAAAAATCAGAGCAACCGCTTGTTAAAGATTTTTTGAGCGAGGCGGTGATGGCATGAGTGCAACCGCGCTTGCGATGGATATTCTCGACGATATCGGTGGCTGCCTGCTCTTCGTTCGCGAGAATGTTAGCGTCGCCGTCCGCCATCGGATTTCGAGTCACGAGGTCTTCAATCAGATTTGGCGAGTGACCTCACAGTCGATGGCGACAACAGCCATGGCAGGGTTCTTTGTCGGCGCGGTCATGACAGTTCAGTTCGCCATGCAGATCAAAGCCTTCGGCGCCATGGGCTATCTCGGTGGTCTTGCGACGAGCGGCACCATTCGCGAAGTCGGCCCGCTTCTGATCGCGTTCATGCTCAGTGGAAAAGTCGGTGCATTCACGTCGGCAGAGCTTGGAACCATGCGCGTGACCGAGCAAATCGATGCGGTTCGGTGCCTTGGCGCGAATCCGTATCAAGAAATCATTCTTCCGCGCATTCTCGCCATCATCGTCTCGAGTTTCTTTTTGCTCGCGGCCGGTCTGATGATGTCGATTGCCGGCGGGCTTCTTCTTGGCGTCGTTTTCGCCGGAATCACTCCTGAAGAATACCTTCGACATGTTCCGACGATCGTGACTCTTCCATCGATCATGGTCGGGCTTTTCAAATGTTTTTGTTTCGCCCTCATTTTGGCATGCGTGTGCACTTACAAAGGCTTTACGGCCAGCGGTGGTGCAAAAGGTGTCGGCCGTGCCGTCGTAAATACGGCAGTAAGCACGATGGTTGGTTTGGTCGTGGTCGATTGGCTAACGACGATGATCGCTGATGCGGTTGTGAGCATCGCATTGGGGCTTCGATGATTGATGCTCTTGGTGGCGGCCTCATTACGCTCGGCAAATACTCACAAGAACTCCTGGGCCTGATGAAAAACACCTTCAAGGGTGTACTGACGCCACCATTTCGAGTGCGCGATACGATTCAGCAGTTCTACTTCATTGCCAATCAGAGCGTCTTTATCATCATCGTCTGTGTTTCGTTTGCCGCGGTCGTCACAATCATTGAATCGTCGTTTCACATGAAGATCGTGATCCAAAATGATTCGTTGGTGCCAGGCTTTGCTGCGATGTTGATTCTTCGCGAGCTTGGTTCTGTCGTCATGGCACTCCTCCTTACGTCGAGAGTAGGGGCGGGCATTGCCGCAGAAGTGGGCACAATGAAGATCACCGAGCAAATCGACGCACTCAAGATGCTCGGCCTCGATCCAGTTCGCTTCATCGTGGTACCGCGATTCATTGCGAGCGTTGCCGCCGGGTTTGTTCTGGCGATCATTGCCAACTTAGTTTGTTTGTTCTTTGCGATGCTCGTGAGCACGATGAAGCTCGGATCATCATTCGGCGCGTTTATCACCGCGATGAACGCCTTTGTTGGATTTCAAGATCTCGTCTTTGCCGGAATCAAAGGTGCAGTCTTCGGAGCAGTCATTCCGCTCTTCAGCTGCTTTTATGGATTTCGATGCCGAGCTGGTGCTGAAGGTGTGGGCCTCGCGACGACGAATAGCGTTGTCGCTACCTCGGTTGCCATTATCGTTCTGGACTTCGTGCTGACCTACGTTTTCTCTTATATGTATTGAGGAGCTTTGCGATGAAAGTTGAAACAAAAGTCGGCCTACTCTTTCTAGCATCCATCGTGATGGTCGCGCTCTTCGCTTGGTACCTCGGGGTCCTGAACCCATTCTCAAACGCGAACAAGCTAACAATTGGGTACAACTTCGCTGGCGGTATCGAAGTCGGCAGCAAAGTGCGTGTCATGGGTATCGAAGTTGGGAAAGTGACCGACATCGCCTTTGATCCGAGCTTCAAGGCGCCGAATGGCGAAGAAGTGAAGCTGAAGATCACCGTCACGATCAGCAAAGAGGCTTGGCAAACGATTCGCTCCGATAGTCGCTTCTATATCAACCTGGCAGGTGTCATTGGTGAGAAGTACCTCGAGGTGTCGCCAGGTACATCAGCAGCGCCGATACTTGAACCAGGCGCCTTTGTGCGCGGTGAGGATCCGCCGCGCATCGATCAACTGATCTCGCAAAGCTATGGGTTGGCAGGAAAGATCCTCGACATGGTCGAGAAGAACGAAGGTTCAGTCACAGACACTCTCGACAAGATGAACAACTTGGTCGCGAACCTGAATAAGACCCTCGTTTTGCTTGAAAAGACCTCGAAGAACGAGAAATTCGTGAAAATCGTCGATAACGTCGCCGTCATCACGTCAGATCTTACGATTCTGACTTCGAAATTGCGCGGACCCGAGGCCGAGAAAACAATGGCCCTCATTCACAAGCTGATTTGGCGTCTCGAGAAACTCGACGACAAAGCCATCGCTGAGTTCTTCCAAAAAGAAGGCATTCGCGCTCGACTATTCTGATCGCAACGCCTCCAGCGTTGCTGTCGGAGTCCTCGCTTCGGCCGTCGGGCCGCGCGTTGCGCATGCCCTCAGGCATTGGTCCTCCTCACTTGCATCCACTTCGACCGCTGGCCTCGCTGCCGCCGAGGGAGCGTCTTGGGCTTATGCACGTTGCTGAGCATGGGGTGGGGGTAAAAAAAAACCCTCGAGGTTCACTCGAGGGTTTTCCGGTTTTTAAAACCTAAAGCGATTTAGCGCTTTTTAGCAGCTTTTTTGCGTGTAGCTTTTTTAGCTGCTTTTTTAGTCGCTTTCTTCTTAGTTGCTTTCTTCTTTGCCATGATAGCTCCTCCTAGGATGAGTGTCCGTAATGTTAAACAAGAAGACTTCCTGTTTAAATTGGATAACTCCTGACTCTGATCGTCAACACAAAAATAATCTTGAGTTCTTTTTTTTGCTCCGTCGTATCAAAACTCGCGTCGATTTCGTGCGCGATACTTGCATCAACAGCGTGATGAGGAGTGATCGCGCATGTTGTTTGCGTTCTTCGTTTCAGTTTTCGGATTCATGTTCGCGATTCGGATCGCACGTCATTTTGTCGACCAACATCTCTTCCGAAAAAGTGAAATGACAAAAATTGGCACCGCATATTTTGCGAGTGTGATCGCGTTGTCGTGGATGTTTTCGCAATCGCATTTCGCAATTTGGTTGATCGTGTTTATGCCGCTCGCGCTGATTGCAGTGATGCTTGAAATCCTTGTCAGTGGCCGCGCTCGCGCGTTTCGATCAGAGTTCGGCGACATCTTGTCGTTCGTGATTTTGAAAATGAAATCGGGTCACTCGTTCCGAGTTTCCTTCTCCGAGGTGATCAAAGAGTGTGATGAGAAGCATCGCTCGATACTTTCCGAGATCGCCAGCGTTGTGGCTTTTTCACAACAAGAAAATCGACGTCGATTTGACCCATTTATCACTGAAATGGTCGATGAATTGACCGCGATCGACCGTCAACCACACGCGGCGGCAAGACGACTTGAGATTTTGCGAGAGCGTCTCAAAGTGGAGAACGAATTTCGACGTAGGTCCGGACAAGTTCTGTCTCGAATCAGAGCACAATCGCTCGTAATGACGTTTCTCTTTATTGCAGTGCTCATGTTTATGAGCCTGAAATTCGGATTTCGAGACAACGCAAACGTCATTTTCATCGCCGGATTCTTATTCGCATGCGGTGGAATTTGGATGTGGCTCGGCGGAAGGAACATGAAATGGAAGGTTTAGCACCGCCGTTGAAGTGCCTTGTCGATGTTCAAGCTGCGATCGCCAACGGTGAGACCGCGCGATCGGGCTTACAGAAGTATCTGTCGGGAAGCGCAGCCGATCCGGATTTCGCATCCGCATTGCGCGGCTTTCTATTTTCGTTTGAGCAGGGCAAGGATTGGCGTACAGCTGTTGCAAAGATCAAGAGCCCCTATCGACGCGCCCTGATCGAAACGATTGCGTGTGGAATGAGTGGGCAATCGGTCTCAAGCCACCTTCAGACACTTCGCCAAGAAATCGAATCCGCCGCCGAATCCGAAATCCGCCACCACATAGAGATGCTACCGCTCAAAATGTTGGCCCCGCTGCTGGTGTTCCAGTTCCCGGCCTTCCTCTTATTGTTGTTCGGTCCGCTTTTGCGTCACCTCATCACGGAGTTGAATCAATGAAGATGATTTTGCTGCTCATCGTATCTGTTGCATTCGCTCAAGATGACGAGACCCTGCGCAGCATTCTCAAATCGAGAAGCGCTGCCGAGCTGAACGTCGAAACAAAGCAAGGGGCGGTGTCAGGCGACGTGATTCGACTCCGCTCTGTTTGTGAAACGCAGCTCTCGATGCGAATCATTCCCGTTAGCTGCTTCAGCTTGATCACTCAAGAGCAACAAACGGGTCTCATCAGCGCTGCGAAGGCTGCATCGACGCGCGATTGGTTAAGTGGCATCTGTGAAGACCGTGCAAGATCACTGGCTTCCATTCCGTCTTTGGACGCCACGGACCTCCCAGATCGCTGTCGACAGGCCATTGCTGATCGAAAAGAGGATGTTCTCTATAAAAAGACGTCTTCAGATCCCGTGTCCGTATTCCGGCAACGTTTTTGAAGTATGGAAATGTCGGACGTAATGAGGAGTGAATGGGCATGCGCCAATTCAGACCAGACCGACATCGCTATCATATTGAAAAGTCGGCAGGAGAAGGGCTCTCGGCCAATGTATTCGAGGCCGCGCGCATCGATAGTCGAGGCCATTCGCAACAAAAAGTCGCTCTGAAAGTTCTTAAGGATAAGAACGCGGTCTCTTTTTTGAGACGAGAGTTCGATGCACTAACGAAAGTTCAATCCCCTCACTGCGCCCGAGTGTTGGCTTGGGAGAACTCCGGAGCTGATTGCGCAATCGTTTTAGAGTGGATCGAGGGTGTCACTCTTCTCGAGGCCGCGCGCGCACATCAATTCGATTCTGAGCTTGTGGGCGAAGTGGTATCTCAAATAGCGATCGGTTTAAAAGATCTCGCGGCTTGTGGTCTTCATCACGGCGATCTTCACCCTAAAAATGTCATGATCGATCGCGCTGGCCGGGTTGTTCTTTTGGATTTTGCCGTGCAAGAGCGTCGCTCAGACTCAGAAAGACGGGGAGCTCCCGCTTATCTCGCGCCTGAAGTTTGGCGAGGATCGCCTCCGTCGCTGGCGTCGGATCTTTTTGCGCTCGGCCTTCTCGCTCGCGATCTTGAAAATGGTTTTTCGCGGGTGCCGACCTCGGTTCGAGCGGCAAAACGTCGCGCCGAACTTTCTGCACGCCCCGAATCACCACTTCTCCATCCTCTTTCAGAACAAAGACGTCTTCCAGAAACACCTTCGATTTCGCAGGCGAAAGAGAGATTGGCGCAAATCGTTTGTCGACTTCAAGACGAGCGACATTCTTTGCTAACAACATCGGTTTTTGAGAAGCCTGCAGAGCCAAAGCGACGAGTTCGGTATTCCGTTTCGCTTGCTCTCCTCGGACTTTGCTTGATGCCCGTCATCGGACTTCCGGTTCGGGCGGAAGCGCCGGTGATGTCGTTTGAACCCACAGCGCGTTTGATCATTCGATCACATCGCTGGTCCGAGTTTGCGCTCGATGGAAAAGAAATTGGCTACGCGCCAATCGACATCGACGGTCTGCAGCCGGGCCAGCATCGGCTACAATGGCGGACCGCGAAGGGCTCAGGTCAAATTAAGTTGAGACTCTCGCCCGGTCAGAGTCTGCGTTTGTCTGGAGATGACATCAGATAGGCCTTCTACCTAATGAGTTGAACACCTCTCGGGCTTCACGGTAGAGTCGGCCTATCATGAAATCAGTAGACCAGCTGCATCATCTCGAAGACCTCGTCGAAGAATTGATCAAAGACAAGCCTCAAGACGATCTCGTCCGCGCGTATATGCGTGCGGCTGGCCTTAAATACACGGCGGATCCTGTCGAGCGCATGAAGATCGTCTTCGCAGAGCTCGAAAAGGTTCGCGTGAACTCTAGCAAGGGTCCTCGCAATGAAAAAGACTTCGAATAACGTTATCGACACCATCGGCAACACGCCGATGATTCAGCTTCATAAGAGTGTTCCGAACAATGGGCACAAGTTCTTCGCGAAAGTGGAGTACTTCAATCCAGGTGGAAGCGTTAAAGACCGCATTGCATTGGCGATCATTGAGGACGCGGAAAAGCGCGGACTCTTGAAACCGGGCGGAACACTTGTCGAAGCGACATCAGGCAATACCGGTGTCGGTCTCGGCATGGTCGCGGCGCTCAAGGGTTATAAATGTATCTTCGTCATGCCGGATAAGATCAGCGAAGAAAAGCGCGCAACATTGCGTGCTTACGGAGCGAAGGTTGTCATTACGCCAACGGGTTTGGCGCCAGATCATCCCGAGAGTCACTATTCCGTCTGCGCGCGCATCGTGAGCGAGACTCCAGGCGCGTACAATACGAACCAGTATCACAACCCGGCCAATACCGATGTTCACTATCGTCAAACGGGTCCTGAAATCTGGAATCAGATGGATGGGAAAATCGATTGCTTCGTCGGTGGAGCCGGTACCGGTGGAACACTTTCGGGCGTCGGTCGCTATTTGTTAGAGAAAAACAAAAACGCGAAGATCGTTTGTGCTGATCCTTACGGAAGCATCTTGCACGACATGTTCTATTACAAAGAAGTGCGTGAAGAGATGAAGTCGTATCTTGTCGAAGGCATTGGCGAAGACATGATGCCCGACAACGTTCAACTTCAGTACTACAGCGATTTCGTGAAGATCGACGACAAAGAAACGATGTTGAAGACGCGTGAGGTTGCTCGCACTGAGGGTCTTCTCGTCGGACCGTCGTGTGGCGCAGCCCTTGTCGCTGCCATCAAATACTCTGAATCTGGCAAACTCACTAAGCCATCCAACATTGTCGTACTCTTCCCAGACGGTGGGAGAAGCTACCTAAGCAAGGTTTATGACGACAATTGGATGCGCACACACAAGTTGATGGATTGATTATGAAAAACACTTGGGATCCAAAAGAGTTCGGCTTCCAGACGCGCGCGATCCACGCTGGCCAAGAACCAGATCCGGCAACGGGCGCGATCATGACTCCTCTTTATTTGACGTCGACGTTTGTGCAATCGTCACCGGGCGTTCACAAAGGCTATGACTACAGCCGCGCTGGCAATCCAACGCGTTCTGCGTATGAGGCCTGCGTCGCCAATCTTGAATCCGGCAAACACGGATTCGCCTTCGCTTCAGGATGTGCTGCTTCAACAACGGCGCTTCATCTATTGAAAGCCGGCGATCACGTCATCGCTTCAGACGACATGTATGGCGGCTCGTTCCGTCTGATGGACAAAGTCGTTCGCCACAACGGCATCGACTTTTCGTTCGTCGATTTGACGAAAGTTGAGAACTTTAAGGCGGCGATCAAGCCCAACACGAAGATGGTATGGATTGAGACTCCAACCAACCCGACGATGAAACTCGTCGATATTCGTAGAACGGCAGAGGCAGCGAAGGCGAAAGGCATTCTTTCGATCGTCGACAACACCTTCATGAGCCCGTACTTCCAGCGTCCGCTCGAACTCGGTGCTGATATCGTTCTTCATTCGACGACAAAGTACATTGGCGGCCATAGCGATATGATCGGCGGAGCTCTCGTCGTTAACGACGACCAGATCGCTGAAAAGCTGGCGTTTTTGTTGAAGTCGATCGGCGCCATCGCCTCACCGTTTGATGCGTTCATGGCAATGAGAAGCTTGAAAACGCTGCCACTCCGAATGCGACAGCATGATGCAAACGGAAGAGAGATCGCTAAGTTCCTCGAAAAGCATCCCAAGATTGACCGTATCGCTTACCCCGGTCTCGCCTCGCACCCGCAGCACGAACTTGCAAAAGAGCAAATGCACGGATTCGGCGGCATGATGACCTTCCACCTGAAGGGCGGATTGGCTGAATCTCGTCGCGTTTTAGAGTCAGTGAAGGTTTTTGCATTGGCAGAAAGTCTCGGGGGAGTGGAGTCGTTGATCGAGCATCCGGCCATCATGACCCACGCGAGTGTTCCCGCAGAACAGCGTAAAGCTCTCGGTATCGGCGATGGAATGATCCGTCTCAGCGTTGGTGTCGAGAACCTTGAAGATCTCATGAGAGATCTTTCGGATGCCCTTTCAAAAGCGTAAGTCCCTGAATTTCTTGAAACCTTGGCTCTAAGAAGACCGCGTTTTGCGGTCTTTTTCTTTGACAGCTCGCATGGGGCCACGTATCTATGCAGCTTCCTTCTGAATGGTCGGGTAGCTCAGTCGGTAGAGCAATGGATTGAAAATCCATGTGTCGGCGGTTCAATTCCGTCCCCGACCACCATTTTTTCCTTAAGAAAAAATCCTCTAGTTTC
>DATLHP010000418.1:0-3326 GCA_035539835.1 Bdellovibrionales bacterium | reverse complement strand
TCAGCCAGCTTGCGAATCGCAATCATCCGGCCGCTCGTCTGTCGCCAGAAGGCATAGAACGGAATAACGATTGGTCCGCCAATCGAGAAAGTTCTCAAATCACCGTGCTGGATGGGTTGACCCGAGAAACTCTTCGCGACCGCCGCAATGCACTTTCCTTGCTCCGCAAGCTGCATACAGAATTCCCAATGGTCACTTTCGATCACTTCTTCCGGAAAAATATCGGAAGCATTCAAATGATCCGAGACGAGCTTGTTCAATTGATCGTCCCAAGGCGATCGCGCCAAAGGTAGCGCCTTGAAAAGTTCAGCGTGATTCTTGTGCTCTTCGAGTTTCTGGGCGCTCGCACAGAACACGATTTCAGCTGAACCGATTTTGCCAAACTCCAAGCGTGGAGATGTTGGCTGCTGCAGTGAAATCGCCCAATCCAACTCGCCATTGTAAACCTTGTCGAGCAATCGATCGCCAATCGTTTCTCGATGAGTGTTCAGAGTGCCGAACGGAGCGTAGGCATCGAAGTATCGCATCAGGAATTCCATTGCTGGTCCTGCAGAAAATGTCTCCTGAATCCCAATGCGGACCGGATAACCGCCGATCACCGTCGGCGACACGACGTCGAGGAAACGAAGTCCCGACTCAAACATTTGTTGGGCATGTTTATAAAGGGTTTCACCCTCTACTGTCAGTTCAATACGGCGTGGTCGACGATGAAAGAGCGGCGTTTCAAGCAGGGTCTCGAGACGCTTGATTTGCTCACTCACTGTCGGGATCGAGACACCCGTAACTTCGGCAGCCTCCTTCATCGACATTTTTCGAGCGACTTCGTAGAAGTAATAGACCTGATTCCAATTGATATCTTTGAGTTTGTTCATGTGCGCCTCACCTCTTTCCTTGGCGTTCGCGACGACCTCTTGCTCCATGAGGCGGCGATGCGTGGCACGACCTCTTCCGAAAGGTTACGCGTCAGCCTGGTTAGGAATCATTGCGGGGTGATCTACGATTTGTGGAAAATGCGTCAACACCGTGACGACAATTCCGTAAAAGATCGAAATCGGCGCGCAAGACCGCAACCGAGGCGAAAAGAGGGCTCCGCCGATGCGGCGGAGCCAAGATGCAACTATTCTCTATTCTATAGACCATCGCCGGCTTCGATCACGCGGCTTCGCTTCCAATCATTGATTTGCTCAAAGACATCGGCGACGACACGATCAATGACCTCGCGCAAACGTGCACCCTTAAAGCCGCCACTGAAATGACGGTGCAGAGAGTAAACGTTCAACAGGCCGCGATAGCCATCGTCAGTTCGACGAATAGACAATTCCGCTGACGCATCAGACGGCGCTCGATCGAGAATTGTCTGAAGACGCTGGTTGATCTCCAGCATCTCGCCTTCTTCAGGAGCAAGAGGGCAATCCGTTATTTCTTCATCGTTCTCGCCGCGCCAGCTTGGATGGAGTTCAGCTCCATTTTCAGTACCGCCGGTATGAATGGTGATTTTAGACCGCTCTTTCATTTTCTTCCTCCGAGACTACGAGACATTATCCGACTGTCAGTGGAAACCGCCAAGGAACGCAAGCCTTGGTCAGCTACCACCTAAGAAGTTAAGAAAAGCGCGTCGATTGTCTCGAAACCTCCACGAAATTTGCCAATAACGATCATTTACTTCACTGCGTCCCATGCATGACTTGTGCGATTTTGGACTTTCCCCGCATGAGACGGGTTGGTACGCTTTGATTCAAAGTAGAAGGGGTCAATATGAAGTCAGGTCTAATTGCAGCCGTTGTTACTCTCATTGCACTGCAGGCACTTGGTGCGACACCGGACACCTCGAAGCAATTGAGCGATGCGACGAAACCTTTCAATTGCCTTGATCTTCGCAAGGCATCGCAAAAGCTTCCGGTCTATGCGACAAATATTGCCAATAAAGACGTCGCAAAGACTCCTGAAGGTGGTCCTTTCAAACGCGTCGAACTCATCTGTAAAGAAATGTACTGCGAGACCTCAGCGAAAGAAGATTTCAAACTCGTTTACGCACCCGGAAACCCCGATGCGAATTCGAACGGCTATGTTCAATTGCCTCGTATCGACGTCGCTACTGAGTTCGCAGCATTACAGGCAGCTGCTTCTGAGGTTCGTTTACTCGCAGGCGCACAAGCTTGCGGGGCCTCAGCTCTTGCGACACCGACAATGGCGCTCGTCAAATACGACTCAGGCGCGAGCATTCAATCTGACACATTCAATTTCAGCACAGATGGACGCCTGACGTCGTGGTCACGAATTCTTCGTGACGGCACATCACAACACATGGCCTTTAATGCTGATGGAACAGTTGCAAAAGCCCAGCAATAAGATCACCGCATTTGTCGCGTTTCTTCTCATAGCCTTCTTCTCGCCGAAGAAGGCTTTTGCTTTTGATATCTTCCCTGAATTCCATTCATTGACCGAAAACGAGCAATCCGAATTTGATCGCGCCTTCTTCGTCGATGCCGAATATCAATCCGATGTTCTTGCCTACTCGCTTCCCCTCTCTTGGGACGCAGAGTTCGCCACACAAAACAAAGCGTTTCAAAGCGCAATCGGCAGCCTGTCGAACAAAATCTTTCAACAAGACACCCGTCTGAAGATCCACACAGACCTTGTTGACCGATTGCAGTTTCGTCTGACCTACTTTCAACAACGCGACCTTGATGTCGATCAAACCCATTTCATCATGGAACTCGTTTATCGAATCGCGCCGTGGGTAAAGCTCTCAGTTTACGGAGAGCCGTCGCACTTCAAGCGCGAAAATGATTTTGGCCTTGCGGCACTGCTCTATCCGACAGCGAACCATGAAATCAGACTCTTTCATACTTGGGTCGATTTCACTCGCGACCGACACAACGACCGTGAAGATTTTTTTCTCGAAGATCACGACCCGCGCTCAATGGGCATCGTGGGACGTTGTTCCGGATGCTTTGGGTATTCAGAAAAAATGGCCGATTTTCTTGAGTACTTCGTTCGCTATGAAACGCCCACAAAGTGGAGCTTTCCACAGTCGAACTTCGCCTATGCCTACGATATGACGACCTTCGGAGCGAGCGCTCGATGGACACCGAATGACGGTGCGACATTCATCAATGCTCGACTACAACATTCAAATAAGTTCGAGGGATTGACCGTCACCGGTACCTCGACTGAAGAGAGCGGGTCGCTCGATCGAACGTTGAACGAGCTGCAGACTTCGGTAGAGCTACCTAAATGGAAGCTCAGTGAAATTTCATACTTTATCGAGCCCGGGCTCGGTTGGTTTCATCGTCTTTGGCGAGACGACTCCAACGATATTCTCG
>DATLHP010000417.1:0-3257 GCA_035539835.1 Bdellovibrionales bacterium | reverse complement strand
CTTCAATATCTTTCAAAAGCGTGCGGATATTGCCGGAAGTAACAAACTGGCAAAGCGGCTTTACGCGCTGACCGTTCTCCCACAATTCGCCTTCACTCTGAAATGAGACGTCGCCAGATCCTTCTTGAAACCCGGCGTGTTACCCCGTGAAGTCAGTGATGTAGATCACCTTCGGATAAGACGCCAAAAGCTCTTCGAGCGATTTTTTACCAGGTTTCAAAACGATGTTCGAAGGTCCGATGTCGAGTTGTGATCGAGCGCCCCGTGAAGCATTTGCTGTCAGCGGCAGCTTCATTCGCTTGGCATAGACGGAGTTCGTCAAAAATGCCTTCAGCTCTCCGTTCACAATCACATCGGTTTTCTGACTAGGCGAACCTTCGCTATCAAATGAGCGAGTTCCTGTTCCCGCTTCGAAAAATGGGTCATCGATGACATGAACTACGGAACTCGCAATCGGTTTTCCGAGATCATCACCGAAGATCGATGTCTTTTCGAAAACCGATTTCGCTGAAAAATAATCGACGATCAATCCGAAAAACTCAGTCATCACTTCGCTATCGATCACGACCGGATACATTCCAGTCTCAGGCGCTTCAGCGCCGAGCTTAGCGACGGCTTTCAATGCGGCTTTGCGAGCGACCTCTTCTGGATTGAACTTCTTGGACTCGCGAGTGAAAACGCCTTCGCCAGCCATCCGGCTTTCTTCGCCATTTTTTGCGAGGCAGTAAGCATAGCCGAAAACAGCCGTCTGACGTTGTTTACGACGAACGCCCTTGCTGTTTAGGATCTGAAATTCTGACTCTGCTTCCGTGTATCCATTGTACGGGACGTTCGCAATGCGCTGATCGGTCGCAAGTGCTGTCTTTTCGATTCTGAGTGCACGATCCAGTTTCTTTGGAACATCGAGTTCGCGAAGCGAATCATTGAAAAGCCTAGCATCTTCTTTCGCTGATCCAGCGCCATCGCCAATCAATTCCACTTTGCGAGAAGGGTCTGCTGCAAGCGCCGTAAACTTCGCATTCTTGAGAGCTTCGTTGAATGCGGCAGCCAAACCTTCTTCAGTCAGATTCTCTGAATACGCATATCCTTCATATCCATCGGCAATCACCCTGAAACCGGCGCAATGACTTTGTGAGGAGTCGAACTTTTCAGGAATACCTTTTTGATAAGAGGCTGCAAACTTCTCTGATCTTTCCAGCAAAAGCTCGACTTCAGCGCCTGCTTTTTTCGCCATCGCTTCGATTTTCGAAAACGCTGGTTCGATGTTGAGTTCTTCCATCATGATGCGCGTCCTCCGACCAGAATCTTCGAGACCGTGATTGCGGGTTGACCCACTGTCGTTGGAATACTGCCGCTCACCGAACCGCACATTCCAGTTTCAAGCGTCAGCTCGTTTCCGACCTTCGTGATGCGTCCTAGAGTTTCGATGCCACGACCGATGAGCGTTGCGCCTTTAACCGGCTTTTCAATCTTTCCGTTTCGAATGATATAGCCTTCTTGAACTCCGAAGTTGTAGTCACCTGTTCCCGGAGAAACACTTCCGCCACCCATCTTCTTTGCATAGAGGCCGTAGTCGACATCGCGGATCATGTCTTCGAGCTTATCTTTTCCGGCGGCGATGTACGTATTGCGCATGCGTGATGCCGGAGCGAACTTGTAGTTCTGCCGACGGCCCGATCCTGTGCGAGCGTATCCGGTTTGTTTTGCACCCATCTGATCAACGATATAGCTTTTCAGTACACCGTTTTCGATCAAAACCGTCTTCTCGGTTTTCATTCCCTCGTCGTCGACATTGAGAGAACCCCAAGTGTTCTTGATCGTTCCGTCGTCGACGGCAGTGACACAGTCGTGTGCAATTTTTTGATCCAGCTTCTCGCAAAACACGGACGCACCCTTCGCGACCGAAGTGGTTTCGAGTCCATGGCCGCAGGCCTCATGGAAAATCACTCCACCGAAGCCATTGTCGATGATCACCGGCATCTCGCCTGCTGGCGCGTAATCGGCGTGAATCAGAAGTTTTGCGCGATCAACTGCCGAATGAGCGAGGTCTTTAAAATCAATCGACTCAAAATACTCTGTCGTTCCAAGAGTCCCACTGACTTCATGACTGGATTGCTTATTGCCTTTGTCTTCAAGAAGAGTCGATACGAACGCGCGAACGTTGCAACGTTCATCTTCAGCCCAAATACCAAGCGAGTTAGCGACGAGAATGCGTTGATGTTTTTCAATCAGCTTCGGTTCAACCTGAACCACCATCGAACTACGATCGCGAGCCGCGCGGTCCAAAGCCGTCAGCCACGAGAGCTTACGATCTCGATCGTATTCGTTCGGCCGAACGCCGTATGAATGAAGTTCATCGAAGTCAGTCGGCTTAAAATCTCCGACATGGCTTTGCGAAGTTCCCTTCTTTGCTGCGGCCGCCGTTTTGGCAGCCTTCATGAGGCCCGCTTCGCTCAAATCATTGGTCGTCACGTAGATCTGCTCGATGCCGTAGAACAAGCGAATTCCGGCACCATGCATTTTACCAACGAGCGCGATCGATGGTTTTGAATCGATCATCCCGAGTTCACTCGAGTAAGATTCTTCAACGAAAATTTCAGCGAAATCCGCACCGTTTCCGAGTGCGCAATCGAGGACTTTGCGAACGAGATTTTGGGAAAGCATAAAGCTCCTTAGAATCTTCACAGACTATCACCGAAGCGAAAGCCTCGAAACCCTTGGAGCGTCGACTTAGGTCTTGTTCTTAGCAGACGGCCCTTTAACGACGGCCGTATCAAAAAGCAGATCGTGCAACGCGCGGCGATCACTGCGGAAAAACGCCGTGAAGTATCCTATTCCCAATGGGACCATGGAAATCCATTTTCCTATCGCTTCGCGAAAGAAAGCCCGCCAGTAAGTCAAATGACCGCCGTCCGTTGAGTCGATCACCTGCAAACCCATCAAAAGTTTTCCAGGTGATGCGCCCTTCTTCGAATAGAACCAGCCGTAGTAAGCAAAGACGACCACGTACCAGCTCAAAAAACTCAATGCGTTGGCAGTGAATTCAAAAATACCACTCGCAAATGTTCCGAAGACCGCCGACGAAAACGCGCGTAGCGGCCAAGCCAAAGCCCAAACGACAATGGAGTCGATAAAGAACGCCGCAATACGAGAAATCATGTCGCCAGGAACGAAGCCCGCGACGGGTGCGACTTCGACTTGAGCCGCGCCAGGCTGTGGAAGGCCCGCTTCGAGAGATTTTTCATCGACAACAGGCA
>DATLHP010000416.1:0-4307 GCA_035539835.1 Bdellovibrionales bacterium | reverse complement strand
AAGGTACGCCGCTCCCAATGGTAGCAACAGCGCGTTTAACGCGCGATTGCTACCATCGGGAGCGGCGCACCTTTTGGCTACGTTGGCGCGTCGATTCCGAGTTTAGCAAAAATGTTTAGCCAGCGCTCGCTCCATTTACTTTCGATGCGAATTCTTGCCCCGGTCGCTGGATGAACGAAATCAGCAGCTTTGGCTTTTAGCCACAGGCCCGGAAACCCAAGTTCTTCGCGAAAAAATCGATTGTGATGAGAATCACCGTGAACACGATCTCCAACGAGAGGATGCGAGAGTCTCGCAAGATGTCTGCGTACTTGATGAAAGCGCCCAGTTTCTGGATGTGCTTCGACAAGTGAATAACGTGCCGACGCGTGCCGCTTCCCAACTGCGAATGGAAGTTCGACCCGAGCATGAGTGCGAAAACGCGTGAGCGATGGAACTGGAACATCGGTCGAATCCAGTTCGAGCGGAATATCGATCACGCCTTCGTCATCGGCCCAACCTCGAACAATCGCGAAATAAGTTTTGCGAACGAGTCCGTCTTGAAACTGGCGCGACAGATGAGAGGCTGTTTCTTTATTGAGGGCAAAAAGCAGCACGCCGTCCGTTCCGACATCGATACGATGAACCGGATAGACGTATTTCTCGATCTGGTTTCTAAGATTGTTCATGCAAATCAGATCGCGTGAAACTCGACGACGCGGGTCTTCGGGTTGATGAACGTGAAATCCTGGCGGCTTTTCGATCGCAACGAAGTTTTCATCGCGATGAAGAATCTCGAACTGCGGAGCCGCATCGGAGTACGGCTTGAAAGCAGATTTAGTTTCGTCCATAGGCTGCTTTCATCTCTTTGATCTCTTTGAGTTTGTTTTCAAAGCGCGACCAATCATCTTCGACAGCGATTGCCGACCAGATCCACTCGATCTCGTCGATGAGCATTGAGCACGGTTTCGTCTGCGCGAAGTAGGCTGAACCGATTTGCTTCTTGGCATTCTCATTGGGTTCGCGATTTTCGATGGCTTTCAAGAATGCCTCGAATTCTGAACCTTGATACTTTTCTGCGGCCGGACTCTTTTTCGCACGCTCTCGACTCAGATTTCCGCCATACCAATCGAAGAAGAATTGCGGATACTCGATTTGCGATGCGGCAAGGAATTCAAAAACTGCGAGCAAAAGTGACTCGTCCTCACTCGGAGCAAGGCCGAGCTGCTCGCTCATTTGAGCGACAGCTTGCTTGTTGAATGCCGGAGCAAAGAGTTCGAGTGCACTAATGAGCTCTTCGCGCTCGGCAAAAGGCAAGAGCGTGTCAGCAAGACGCTCGAGGTTCCACAACACCGTCTCGGGCTGACGGCCGTATGCATAGAGCCCCGATTGATCGAAGTAGGCTGCCGTGAATGATGGATCATACTGAGGAAGAAAACGATACGGCCCGTAATCGAAACTCTCGCCGGTGATGTTCATATTGTCAGTGTTGAGAACTCCGTGGACAAAGCCCGACACTATCCATTGCGCAGCAAGCCTCGCCGCACGCACAGTCACTGCGCTTAGAAAGCGAATCGTCTCAGGCGTACTCGCATCCGCTTCGGGCAGATAGTGTCGAAGACAATACGAAACGAGTTTCGGAATTTCCTCGTTTTTTTTGAGAGTCATCAATCGCTGAAATGTTCCGAATCGAATGTGCGAATGATTCAAGCGAGTCAATACTGCAGAACGAGTCGGAGAAGGCTCGTCGTTTCTCTCGAGGTTCTCGCCAGTTTCAAATACAGCGAAGGTCTTCGAAGTGTTCACCCCGAGCGCCTCAAGTGTCTCGGTCGCAAGAACTTCTCTCACGGCACCTTTGAGCGTGAGCCTTCCGTCACCCCGACGAGAATATGGAGTCTGCCCACTCCCTTTCGTACCAAGGTCAAGAAGTCGTCCGCGATCATCTTTCAACTGCGCGAACAGAAAGCCGCGGCCATCGCCCAGATCAGGATTGTAATGACGAAATTGATGCCCGTGATAACGAAGCGCCAAAGGCTTTTCGAGATTCCCTGGCAGCGGCGCGAATTTCCAAAAGTGATTCTTACGCTCTTCGGCCGTCAGACTCTCAAGGCCCACGCACTTCGCCCACGTTTCGTTAAAAAAACGCAGCTTCCCTTCGGGAAAATGAGCGGGCTCAACGGCGTCGAAGAACTCGGGACCGAGCTCCAAAATCGCAGGCTGTGGCTGGTAGGTCTTAGGACTAACGGGCATCGAGGAGTTATACGCCCTTCCCCTCATTGAGGTCCATTTTTTGTACTAAAGCATCGTATGAGGGTTATCCGCGGCCTCAGGGCGCCTACATTTCAAACCGGTGTCAAAAGCCTGATCGGCTGCCTGCCGAATTATGGGGCGGCGATTTTAGTCGTTTTTAGCCTCTCTGCGAGCCCAGCATTTGCCTCGTCCTCGTGTAAAGACGTTTTAGAGTTCGCAGAAGCCCAAGCTCTCTTACAATCCAGGGGAGAGAAATTCGTGCTTGGGAAGAATTTTACGATCACCGAAGGCGATAAATCGGTGATCGAAATCCTTCCGACTCTGGATGGCGGTCCATTCAATCGTTACGCGTATGGAGTTCGTAAGAACCTGGGAGTGCAAAGAGTTTTCTTCGATACGAGTGACACTAAAAACTTCGGCAGCTTCAACAGTCAAAAAATGCAGATCCAGCTCTCTGCCGAAGAAATTACGCTGGGTCGGCCTCACTTCACCGCTGCCCATGAAGCACGACATGCTTATTTCAATTTCTTAAGATCACAAAGAATCGACTCTCCCTATCACGGCAGTTTCAAAGACAAAATGTACGATCCGTATTCATTCGATGGGGCCGCCAAAAAGCGGAACTACGGATCCGGCTTTTCATTCGAAGAGATCGACACCCATCGAAAGCAATCTAAATTAGAGCCATCGGAACTCACTGCACGGATTCTCGCCGAGCTGAAAGAGCGGTACCTGCGTGCTCGCAGCCTTTTTCACGAAAAGTCGCTGGGGTCCGATGAACGACTCCAAGTTAGCAAAAAACACGACTCCTGGATGATCGTCAGCAAAGAGCAGAAACAAATTATTTATATCGAAGAAGTGTCGGTAAAAAATGAAAAACAGGAACTCATTCCGATCGTGTCGCTCACCTTGGAACCGCAATCTCCGATCCCATTCGAAGGCCAGGCACACCGTCCGTCGTTCCAAATTTTCCTCGTCGGCCAGGAAGAGTTACGGACGACACGAAATTTAATTTCAAAGCTCGATGGTAAGGATCAGATTTCGGTGACTGAAATTCCAGAAATCAATTCTTTGATATCCAAAGCTGGCTTGAAACTTAGGTCCATGGATCATGAAGCTGATCCCACGGGCACGATCGAAGGGGTTCAAAACTTCGAATCCATTGCCGAGTTCAATCAGAAAAATGAAGAGGTTAGCGCACAGTTCGTCATCAATTCGTCGGCGCCGCAGTTTTCAATCGGAGCCGATCGCTACTTCCCTGCATGGAACTACTACAAGAACACGACGATTTCGAGATGGGGCGAACGCTTCGACCTCACGTATGAACAGATTCAGCGCAAAGTTCAAGAGCAGCCGTTCGTCGTCTTGAAACCGAGTGGAAAAATCGTACTCCATACTCGTGGTGCGAACTCTCTATTTTTTGAATTGATGACGGCATCGAACTCGGTCTCGTTGTTTCGCGGGCAAGACGAACTCGCCGACGCGTCAGTGCAATTTCTCTATTCTCATTTTCACGGCCATAACACTACCGATATTCGTAAACATTTCTTCGCATCATTGAAACGGTCGGCTGCGGCAGTCATCCAGAGCAGCAAAGGCTTAGGATTCATCGTCATTGAGGGTAGGAAGATCGTGGAGATGTCTGAGGATTCGTCCTTGCTCTCTTTATCCGATGAAGACCTCGCCACTGCAGTGATCGATCATATATTGTCTAAAGAATTTTGGTTTTTTTCAACGAGCCGAGAGGGTGCCGGAGCCTTCGTTAACCGCGCAAATCGCACACTGTCAGAGTATCGCTTCAATAAAAAACTCTTTCTCCAAACAGTCCCCGCCGCGTATGTAGGTTCGATTCATGCCGGAATGGAAGAGGCCGGAAGCATAAATCATTGGGAAATCGGATTTCCGATGCAAGAGGATCGGGCCTCGATCATCGCTTTGATCATGTCATTAGAACCAATCACCACGAACTAACGCATCTGCCACTGACCATTTTTTTGACAAGCAAGTAGACGCTTCAGCCTGCAGTCGGAAAACTCGAAGGATTTGTCGAGCCGTGGCATTATGCGTTCTTTTAAGAA
>DATLHP010000415.1:0-1925 GCA_035539835.1 Bdellovibrionales bacterium | reverse complement strand
CGCCAATAAGCAAATACATGTATGAGCCAGGTACCTGTCGCATGGATCAAGTCCTTATGTTGAGGCGAAATTAGCTCAGAATGCGGGCAGCATCAATAGTTTTGGGTCATTGGCTAAGGCGCTAACGAACAACGTTGACGCTGTCGTGTAACTTGGCTAACTCCTTGGACTCAATGAAGAAATGGTTTGTCCGCCTCTATCTCCCGTTGCTTGTTCTCATCCTCGCTGCCGGTGCCGTAAAGCTTGTCATCTTCGGCCTCGAGCCGGGCCCGATCATCGTCATGAAGCCATCGTTTTTCGATAAGCCTGAAGAGATCGGTGAGACGCTTTACCGTCGTTTCTATTGGCCGATGGAAGAGCAAAAGCGGGTGGTAATTGGTATTCCGCCTCAGCCGGAATGGAATCGACAAATCATTCGCGGATTTCTTGCCGGCGCGGCTCACGAGAAAAAAGATTTCGGAGCTTTGATTGCTGAACAACAAATGCCCGACTTGGATCTCTCGGGTCTTCCGCCGATGGAAGTCGTCAAAGTTTCCACGACCGGAACGATGCAAGCTCAGGTCGTCGATGCGCTCAATCGTTTTTCGAAAGAAGGAAAGCGCGTTTTGATCTATCTGCCATCTGTGTTTTCGACTCACACATTGAAAGACAACACGGTTCAAAGAATCGAAGCCCAGCTTGGAGCCCAACTTTTTTCAGTGAGTATTGCGCCACTCGCTCTTCGGTTTGAACAAGAGTATTTGATCAACCCTGCGTGTGTCGGTAGTGAACGTGATGAGAATGGCACTGCAAAATACGGCTGCACGGTACTCAAGGCTTCTCGTCGTTACTACCGAAAGAAAGTTCCACAAGAGCGCTGGGTGGCGATCATGGATTCACCGGCACCGAACGACTACCTCTTGATGGTTTCAACGCCTGGTCAGGGTGCCGATGCCGAAAAAGAGAACTACGATCTTCGTATGGATGCGCCCCCGGCGAGTCGCTAAAAAATTCATGGCCTGTCTAATCGGCTGACACCCTAAAAACGACCTATTTTCCCTTGAGGCTGGCATGGTTTGCACACCATTTACCCCTCGTGAAAGTCCCTCGAATTGGTTCTCAGATTTGGCTGTTTGCGATGGCTTCGATGATCTCTGTCATCGCCGTTGCCCCGTCACGGTCTGAAGCTTCGATCAACGCCTGCAAGGCCGCTATTGTCGGGTTCGTTAAATCGACATTTGAACGTCCGAAGAACGATGTTTTTGCGGGCACATTCAACTTAGAGGGAGGCGCTTGGTTGAAGCAAGTCGCCACAGAAACGACTGGAAACCCTCCCGTCATTGCTGAAGTCCCACCTGCGCATGCGCGCTTAAGTGATTCGCCATTCTACGAAGAATTCTTCTATGCCGGAGAGTTGCGCCTTTATGCGGATTTGAAGCCTTACATGCGAAGAGTTTCTCGTATGGTCTTCTTCGCGCGTCCATTTGAAACAATGGACGATCTCGAAAAGAATATCGGCATCATGTTTCAGTTCGGTCGCTCGTCGCGCGGAGCGATTCACAAAGACATCGTCAAACACCAAGACTCGACGAAAACACCTTCGGGCTATTTTCAAACAACACGAATTTTCCGCATTGCGCTCGGATTCATGAACAAGGCGCCTCTTGGCGTTGTTTACGTGATCGACCCACGCGGCGCTGAAGTCTTAGATATCGATCAGTTCTCTGAAGGAAAGTACGAAGAGGGCGAAGTCGTTTTTGCGCAGACTTTGAATCCTCGCCGTATTCAGGGAGCTCTCATTTACCGTCAGTCGGCGGCTGGTAAAATGTTTGTCGAATCTGTCGTTTTGAATCCGAACTACGAAGCGCCGGAGGGTCGATGAAATCCTTCGCCGTGACTCTCGTTCTCTTTATGTTGTCAGTGCTTCCTTCATTGAGTTTCGCAGC
>DATLHP010000414.1:0-6209 GCA_035539835.1 Bdellovibrionales bacterium | reverse complement strand
CTCTCAAGCCTGGCCGCTCTGTTCTACCGAGCTGATGAAGACCATGTTTTACGAGAACGCGGTTTTCATCAATGAGTGGAACCATGTCCGTCAGCGTACCGATCACGAAGCAATCGAGAAGAATCTTTGGATCAAACGCGTCGGTCAAAATTCCGCGTTCAAGCAAAGTTCTGCGTAGAGCGAGAACCAGGTAAAACGCGACGCCCGTTCCGCACAGATGACCCAGGCCCGAGCCGCAATTGCCACGATTTGGATTCACGACGGCGATCGCATCCGGAAGCTTCTCTTTCGGAAGATGGTGATCAGTGATCAACATATCCATCCCGAGGGACTTCGCGAACTCGACTTCTTCGACTGCGGTGATGCCAAGATCGACGCTCAAGAGAACGCGATGACCTTTGTCGTAGAGCTTTTGAATGGCGTGATTATGAAGGCCATAGCCTTCAGACAAACGCTTCGGCTGGTAATAGCCGACATCTTTAAAGCCCATGAGCTCAAAGGCCTTCAAAAGAAGCGCTAAGCCTGATGTTCCATCGAGATCGTAATCCGCATAAATGACAAGCGACTCACCACGTTCGCGCACTTGAACCAAGCGCTCGACCGTCTTGTCCATGTCTGTGAGTACGAAAGGATCTTTGAGAGTTTTGAGACTCGGACTGAGCCAGCGTTGAATCGCGTCTTCATTGTCGAAGCCACGACCACTCATGACTTCCCAGATGAGCCTTGGAATGCCAGAAGGCGCAGGCCCAAACTGGGCGCTGCGCGGTTTCCAGAGGATCGGATTGTGCTGAAGCACTTCAGACAACGGCGTATCCCCTCGAGAAATTAAGCTGTTTTACGTTTGAATTTTTCCATGACGAGAATCAACGGTGCCGCAACGTAGATCGACGAATACACGCCGAAGACGATACCGATCATCAACGCAAACGAGATCTCCGCAATCACACCGCCACCGAAGAGGTAGAGCGATACAACGGCGAGCATCGTCGTGAATGCCGTCAAAATCGTACGGCTCATCATATCGTTGATCGCTTTGTTGATCGTGAATTTCAGGCCGCGATCGCGATACTCAGGTGTCGTTTCGCGGATACGGTCGAAAGTAACGATCGTGTCGTTGAGCGAGTAACCGATCAGGGTCAAGACTGCCGCCATGATCTGAACGTTAAACTCTTTACCCAGGAGCGCGTAGATACCGACGACAACGAGAGCATCATGCGCCAAGCAGATGATCGCGCCCGGCGCGAATTTGTAGTCGAAGCGAACAGCGATATAGATCAACAACATCAAAAGGCTGTAGAAGACCGCCAAAAGGCCGTTCTTCTTCAACTCAGATCCGACTTGTGGGCCGACTGAATCGACGCGCAAAACGCCACCCTCAGTAAGGCCGAACTTTGCTTGCAAAGTCGTTTTAATCTTTTCGATGTCTTGTTTGATCAACGCGTTGGTTTCTTTTTCCGTCGCTGCCTTAGGCGTTTCAAGACGAACCAAGAACTCTGTGTCACTGCCAAAGCGCTGAACGCCCGGATTGTGAATTCCAGCTTCTTCAAGCGCCGTCCGCAAATCGCCAGAGTCGACCGGTTTGTCGAAGCGAAGCTGCATTTCAGTTCCGCCAGAGAAATCGATTCCGTAGTTGAGACCTTTCGTCGCCAAAAAGACGACCGCCAAGATCATAATGACGACAGAGATACCGCCCATCAAGGGCGCAAGCTTTACGTAATCGAAACGACCGAAATCGTGCGCAGGTTTTGTTGCATTAGACATGTTGAGCTCCCCAACCGACCGAAGGCTTGATTTTAAGTTTGTTGGTCATCAAATCAAACATTGCACGCGTGAAGAACACCGCCGTGAACAAGTTGATGAAAAGACCCGTGACCAGAGTGACCGCGAAGCCCCGCACCGGACCGGTACCGAAGTAGATCAACACGAAACAAACGAGGATCGAAGTGACGTGTCCATCGAGAATCGAAGAGAATGCGCGATCGAAACCTTCTCGAATCGCAGCCGTCACCGATGCGCCCTTCGACATTTCTTCTTTCACACGCTCATAAATAATGACGTTCGAGTCGACACCCATACCGAGCGTCAACGCAAGACCCGCAATCCCCGGGAGCGTGAGAGTCGCGCCCAATGCGCTGAGGCCTGCAACTGTGAGCATAACGTTGAGAATCAGCGAAAGGTTCGCGACGATTCCGAACGTTCGGTAGTAGAGCAGCATGAATACGAAGACTGCGAGAGCCGCGATCATCGTTCCGATTTGACCTTGGCGAATCGCATCCGCACCAAGGCTTGGACCAACGGTCCGCTCTTCGAGCTGCTCAAGTGCCGCCGGAAGCGCACCGGCACGAAGCGCTGTTGCGATCAGCTTCGCTTCGTTCAAGCTCGCGTTCATGTCGCGACCGCCGCCCAAAGTGATCTGACCGCTTCCGCCCGTGATCGGTTCGTTGATGTTCGGAGCTGATTTAACGACTTTATCGAGAACGATCGCCATGTTTTCATTCACGTGCTTCGTAGTGAGTGCGCCGAATTCGCGCGTTCCCACCGGATCGAATGCAAAGTGAACGACTGGCTTGCCGTATTGATCCATTGAAACCTGAGCGTTCGTGAGACGATCTCCGGTCACCACGTCATCCGTTTTCAAAAGGTACGGAATGCGGCCAACGGCCAATGTCTCTGCGCTTTCAGGTTTCTCGAAGTAGATCAACGTGTTCGCCGGCAGTTTGCCTTTGAGCGCTTCGTTAATCTTATCAACGTATTGCGAGTAGCGGAGTTCGCCGAACTTGATGTTGTTCGCCGTCTCAGCTTCTTTGATTAATTCTTCGAGCTTCGCAGGGTTCGCTTCTTCTCCACGATAAACCATCATGAAGTCGAGGCGAGCCGTGCGGTTGATCAGATCTTTTGCGTTCGAAGCATCTTTGATGCCCGGAAGCTGAACGAGGATGCGGTCCGTGCCTTGAGCAGTGATACTCGGTTCAGCAACACCGAATTCATCGATACGGTTACGAATAACCGCGATGGCTTGCTCGACAAGTTTCGACTTGAAATCGCGAAGGTGAAGTTCGCCGAATTCGATGCGAACGGCGTTGCCAGCCGCCTCGTCGATATTGAAAGTCTGTCCGCCGAAAATACGCTCGAGATACGCAGTGACTTTTTCAACGTCCGCAGTCGACGCGACATTGATCGTCATCGCGCCACGAAGCTCGTCGGTCACTTCGACACTTGTCACAGCGACTTGCTCTTTTGGGAGTTCGTCACGGAACATCTGCGCCATGCGCTGACTTTCTTTTTTGACTGCCGAGTCGACATCGACTCCGAGAACCAAGTGCGATCCGCCTTGGATATCAAGGCCGAGAACCATCTTCGCCTTCGTAGGCCACCACATTTTGTCGGTGTTCACGAAGTTCGGGACCGTCCAGATAATGCCAGCGACCGTTACTAAGATGATGATAATCCAGCGGGTACGAAGACTCTCGATCATGCTTTTACCTCTGCTCCTGGAGCGACAACATTCTTCGCTGCGCCAGCGATCGCGGTACGAAGCACGCGAATTCTTGTGTTCGGCGCGATCTCAAGAGTGACGTAAAGATCCGTCAGGCCTTCGATCTTTCCGAGCATTCCGCCATTCGTGATCACTTCAGTTCCGCGCTCGAGTTTCGAGACGAAATCTTTGTGGTCCTTCTGGCGCTTCATTTGCGGACGCATGATGAAGAAATAAACGACGACCAACATCAGAGCCGGTAAGAACATCGACTCAAGAATTGAAGGCTTTTGACCGGGAGCTGCTTGTGCAAAAGCAGTCACCGACGCCAATGAAACCAAACCTGTTGTGAGAACATTTGAAATACGGAACATGTGTTCCTCCTCGAAAAACGCTGTCGAAACGTGTGAACTCCAAAAGTTTCCACGTTTTAGGAGGGCTGTCTACTTGTTAGCGGCTCCAGAAGGCCCGCTGCTCACGATGGCGGCGTTTTCGCGTCATGACGCGGCATTGCTACCAGCGGGAGCGGCGTACCTTTTGGCTATCAGGGCTTGGCGAAGCGCTTGAGGCAGAAGTCGCGGAATTCGGCCCAGCGGCCGGCCAGGATGGCTTCGCGTGAGCGCTGCATGAGCGTGAAATAGAAATGAAGGTTGTGAACCGTGTTCAGATGCGCGCTTAGCATCTCGCCGCTCGCAAAAAGATGGCGGAGATATGCTTTTGAGTAGGTCTTGCAGGTGTAGCAATCGCATTCAGGATCGAGCGGACTTGGGTCTTCGCGATATTCCGTGCGTTTGATCGAAACTTTACCCTGCCAAGTGAACAGCGTACCGTTACGGGCGACCCGGGTCGGCATCACGCAATCGAACATGTCGATGCCTGAATCTATAGCAATGATCAAATCCAGTGGTGTTCCGACGCCCATCAAATAGCGTGGCTTGTTTTTGGGCATGTGCGGAGCCACTTCGCGAACCAGTTTGTGCATCATCTCGATCGGTTCACCGACCGAAAGACCACCTAAAGCATAACCCGGAAGATCCACGCTCGTGATCTGCTCCATTGATTTCAAGCGAAGGTCAGTTTCAAGACCGCCCTGCACGATTCCGAAAAGCATCGACTCTTTGCGAGTCATGGCTGTCTTCGATCGCTTCAACCAACGATGCGTCAGCTCCATTGAGGTGACGACTTGTTCGCGCGTCGCCGGATACGGCGTGCATTCGTCGAACGCCATGATGATGTCAGAGCCGAGATCCATTTGGATCTCCATGCTCTTTTCTGGCGAGATGAAGTGTTTTGCACCGTCGAGATGCGAACGGAACTCGACGCCCTCTTCGTTCATTTTGCGAAGAGCTGCGAGCGAGAAAACCTGAAAGCCGCCAGAGTCAGTGAGGATCGGGCCGTTCCAGTTCATGAATTTGTGAAGGCCGCCGAGTTTCGCGATCGTCTTTTCGCCAGGACGCAGATGCAAATGATAGGTGTTTCCGAGAACGACTTGGCAGCCGCACTCTTTGAGATCTTCTGGCGTCATTGCTTTTACGGTCGCGCGAGTACCGACGGCCATGAAAACCGGAGTTTGAATGGGACCGTGATGCGTTTGCAGAGTCGCCGCGCGGGCTTCGCCCTCTTGCGCTTCGAGTTTGAAGTGCTTGTCCTGATGATGAAGCGGAAGATCCGTTAAAGTTTCTGCGATCATCGAATCCATACTGAAAGATCCCCGTAAGAAAATAAGCGAAAGCGACGTTCAATCGCCCACTCGTAACAGCTCTTCACGCAGTCAAGGCCAGCAAAAGCCCCGACCAGAGCCAAAAGTGTCGAGCGTGGCTGATGGAAGTTGGTGAGTAAAACGTCCACCACTTGATACTCGAAGCCAGGCTTGATGAAAAGGCGACTTTCTCCTTGAAGGCTTCCGTCGGGCTTCTTCTGAAGCATATTCAGGCTCGCCGACTCCAGACTGCGTGTGACGGTCGTACCGAGCGCCCAGATTTTGCCGCCACTGGCTTTGGTTTCTTGAACGGTCTTCCAAGCTTCAGCCGGAATTTCGATCCATTCAGTGTGCATGACGTGTTCATCGAGATTTTCTGCCGTGATCGGAAGAAACGTTCCGAGACCGACATGAAGAGTGATTTGCACGACCTTCACACCACGAGCGCGCAGTGTTTCGAGATGTTTTTGCGAGAAATGAAGGCTCGCTGTCGGAGCAGCGAGGCTTCCCGCGTTTTTGGCCCATGCGGTTTGATATTCGAGCTTGTCTTGGTCGCGATTGCGACGTTCGTTTCGCGCTTTCTGAATATACGGAGGCAACGGAAGATCGCCCGCTTTCTCGAAGTACGCTTCATCGAGTGGACGCGAAGCTCGAATCTTTTGCGGACGCCCACGCTCAATCAACTCAAGCTCGACACCATCAGGAAGTTTCTGAGTCGTAGCGTTTTTCCAACGAGTCGATGGACAAAGAACGTCCCACGAGATTCCGGCATCACTCGAATTCAGGAAAAGAATCTCAAGCCCAGCCTCAGAAAAAACCCGGCGACGAAGAACGCGCGTGTCATTGATGACGAGAACATCGCCCGCCTGAAAGCGATCGACAAGATCATCAAGATCCGCAAGCTCCCGCGGCTCACCACCATCGACAAACATAACGCGAGACCGAGCGGCACGCTCGGTAGCGACAAGTTCTTCTGGATATTGAAAATCAAGATCGGAAAGCTGCACGGAGAGGGATCTAACACACCCCAAATCC
>DATLHP010000413.1:0-5295 GCA_035539835.1 Bdellovibrionales bacterium | reverse complement strand
CTTGCTTGTGATACTGACGAAGAAGCTTGAGCCCGAACGAATGGAATGTTCCCGTCCACAACTCACCTGCGCTAGTTCCGACCTTAGCACCGACTCGATGTTTGAGTTCGCGTGCAGCCTTGGTCGTAAACGTTAGAACGCAGATTTCACTCGGTTTGATTTTCTCTTTTTCGAGAATGTATCCGGTGCGCGAAACGAGAACTGTCGTTTTGCCAGAGCCTGCTCCGGCAAGAATCAACAATGGACCGTTCACGTGAAGAACGGCCTCGCGTTGCTCAGGATTGAGACCGTTGGTCCATGAATTCATCTATATTGAAAACGGAATTACGGACGATTGTGAACGAGGGCGCGGCCGCCTTCTTGGAAGGCCACTTCGATACGATCCGCAGTCGCGCCAGTAACAAACCCAATTCCGAATTTCGGGTGATTGATTGCATTGGCGAGTTGGAACTTCTTTTTCATATCGTAAGGCAGAAGCTTGTCAGTACCGATCTGAGTTTTGAGGTCGGCCCAGACTGCTCCGTGATCGGGAGCTTTCACTTTTTTAGCCGCGCGTTTTGGTCCGTTCGACTTGCGTTCTTGAGCCTTAGGAAGTTTGAAAGTCTTCTGCGCTCCGCAGACTTCACATTTAACTTTAGCGCTCGTGGCAGTCGTGTGAGCCACGACGACGTGATAACGATCGACTCCGCACTTCTTGCATTCGAGGTTGATATTACGGGCGACCGCTGGGAGTTCAGTGAGATTCTGTGTTTCTGACATGGAACTATAGTACCCGTAACAAGCACCGATGCCTAGCTCGTTTCTGGGGCCTCGACTGGGAAAATGCGCTGTCTAAGCGCCGGTGACACTATGCAGACGCGGGTTTTGCGAAAACAGTGAGTGGGTCAGTTAGGGCTTTTTGAATGGTTTCATTTCCATCCAAAAAGTATGGACCTTCTCCCCGTTCTAAGCGTCGTTGGAATGAGATCAGGCTGTCTTCGCTGGTTGGATCGACTTCAAATCCAGCAGGTTTGTATTTGCGATGAAAATCTTGGCGTAGCTGCTTTGTGAAAAACGAAGGCCAAATTGAAACATCGACATTCACACGGTAGGTCAAACTTCTCGCATAAGAATGAACCGGCGTATAAGCCGTCAAAACTTCAAAATCGCCATAATGCGCGTGCAAACGGACCGAGGGCGAAGTCCACTGCGTCATACCGATACAAGTGCCAACATTCGCGTACCAAAGACCAAAAGCTTTCGAGAGAAAACCGATCCCGTAGAATTGGTCCTGTTTAGGCACAAGAGAATTGACCGAACAAAGATTGTGAGCCACCCACTCCGCCCCACGTGACATCGTCGGAATGATGATGAAAAGCGAAAGTGGCGTCCACTCTTCGCTATCGACCGCACCCAGCGCATCGCGAATCGATTGAGGCAAAGCCTTCGTTCGATGCGCAAATCCCGCAACGAATCCCGGGACAATCGCGCAATCGTAAAATACCCAGCGCGGCATCGCCATATTGCTTGGACCGAAAGCCTTCGATTCAAGGGCGAGAATGCGGTCAGCAAAACCGACTTCATCCATTTCAAGAGGGTTTTTATAAAGAACTTCGTGAGGAAACCAATCAAGCGCATGCCCATGGCCCGGCTGAGAAACACGATTCTCAGGACGAACGAAAACATACGGACGAACATTGTCGTCACGCATCCAGCTCAGGCGTTTGTCATCGAACAGAGGATTTGCCATCGAGAATCGACCAGAGCCCTTCTAAGTCGTCAGCCACTTGATAGAGATCGAGGCCGCCCTTGCGGATCACACCGCGCGATTCAAGATCGCGAAAGGCCTCCAGTTGAGAGTGCCAGAAGCCCCCTAGGTTGACAAACACGATAGGCTTGTCGTGATAGCCAAGAGACTTCCATGTGATGACTTCCAGCGCTTCGTCGAGTGTACCAAGGCCACCAGGGAAAATCGCAAATGCATCGGAGTGATCATTCATCCAACGTTTGCGATCAAAGAGGTCTTCAACGATCACAAGTTCAGTTAGGTGCTCGTGAGGCATTTCACGCGATGCTGCAAGCCCGCGTGTTAATGCGCCGCGAACGACGGCCTTGTTCGCCACACAGCTGTCTGCGAAACGCCCCATGAGACCAACAGTCGCTCCACCGTAGATCATTTCCCATCCACGACGAGCTAGACCTTGGCCGAAGGCATCCGCAGCCTTGTAGAACTGCGGATCAAGACCCGAATTTGCGCTGCAAAAAACTCCGACTCGCATCAAAGACGATCACTGACCCTTGATCGGCCCGAGCATGTCTGCGGGACGAACGAGATCATCGAACTTCATTGGGTCAATGAGGCCGAGCTTTTGAGCCGCATCTTTAAGGGTCGTATCGTTCTCGTGAGCGTACTTCGCTACTTTTGCCGCGTTGTCGTAGCCGATGTGCGGGTTCAGAGCAGTGACGAGCATGAGCGAATTATCAAGATGGCGCTGGATTTGTCTTTCGTTGGCTTGAATTCCACGAACGCAGTGTTCTTCGAAGCTCTCACACGCATCGGAGAGTAATCGAATCGAGTTCAAAACGTTGAATACGATCACCGGTTTGAAGACGTTGAGTTCGAAGTGCCCATTCATTCCGCCGACGGCGACGGCCATATCATTGCCAACGACTTGGGCACAAACCATCGTCATCGCTTCACTCTGAGTTGGGTTCACTTTTCCCGGCATAATCGAACTTCCCGGCTCGTTTGCCGGAAGATTCAACTCGCCAATGCCTGATCGAGGGCCCGAGCCAAGAAGACGAATGTCGTTTGCGATCTTCATCAAAGCGCAAGCCGCTGTCTTCAAAGTTCCTGACATCTGAACGAGAGCATCGTGCGAAGCCAGAGCCGCGAATTTGTTGGGTGCAGTCACGAACGGAAGCTTTGTTTCTTTGGCGATTTGGGCTGCGACTTTTACCGCAAAATCCGGATGTGTGTTGAGGCCTGTGCCGACAGCAGTTCCGCCGATGGCGAGTTCGTAGATGTCGTTCAAATCACGCTTTACTCGCGCGATTTCTTGATCGAGCTGAGCAACATATCCCGAGAACTCTTGCCCGAGAGTCAGCGGCGTCGCATCCATCAGATGCGTGCGCCCAATTTTAATGACGTGTTTGAAAGCTTCAGACTTCTTTTGCAAACCATCTCGCAAAATTTTGAGCGCTGGCAAAAGACGCGCGTTCACACGATCAGCGACGGCGATATGCATAGCGGTTGGAAACGTATCGTTCGAACTTTGTGCTTTGTTGACATCGTCATTCGGGTGAATGCCCTTGTCGCCGAGCTTCGCTCCCATTTTTTCGAGCGCACGGTTGGCGATAACCTCGTTTGCATTCATATTCGTCTGAGTGCCCGAGCCTGTCTGCCAGACCACCAGCGGAAAGTGTGCGTCGAGAGTTCCTTCAATCACTTCATCAGCGGCAGCAACGATGTGTTTGGTTTTATCTTTCGCAAGAAGGCCCAGGCTTTCGTTAACGATAGCGGCAGATTTCTTCAAGACACCGAGAGCGCAAATCATCTCGCGTGGAAAACGATCTCCACCGATTTTGAAATGCTCGAGTGAGCGCTGAGTTTGCGCTCCCCAATAGCGATCGGCCGGTACTTTGATTTCACCCATACTGTCGCGTTCGATACGAAATTCCATGTCTATGCCCTTCTATGTACGTATGGTCCGACGGCCGCTTGATCCGTCGGAAAAATAACGAGTTCTTGAATGTTGACGTGCGCAGGTCGCATCACACACCACAGCGCCGTTTCAGCGATGTCATTCGCTTTGAGCGGGTTCATGCCTTTGTAAACAGCCGCCGCTTTTTCTGTATCGCCATCGAAACGGGTTTTTGAAAAGTCGGTTTCGACCATGCCAGGCTCGATGTTCGTGATTCTGATCGGAGTTCCGAGAAGATCGAAACGAAGACCTTCGCTCAAAGCGCGAACTGCGAACTTCGTCGCGCAGTAAACGCCGCCCCCTGGGTAGACCCAGCGGCCAGCAACAGATCCGATATTGACGATATGACCTTCGTTTTTCTGAAGCATCTTGGGAATCAAGGTGCGTGTGACGTAGAGAAGACCCTTGATGTTCGTATCGACCATCACTTCCCAATCGTCGATATTCGCCTTCTGCATCGATTCGGTGCCACGCGCGAGACCGGCGTTGTTAACAAGAACCGCGATATCGCTGAGATCGATGCTCGACAGTGCTTTTTCGGTCTCCGCGCGATTCGAGACGTCGAACGCCAACGTATCGACTCTGACACCAAATTCAGAGCTCAGTTTTTTCGAGAGTTCCTTAAGGCGTTCGGTCCGTCGACCCGTGATGACGAGATTGCAGCCCTGACGTGCGAATTGGATTGCGCAGGCCTCGCCAATTCCGGCGGTGGCGCCGGTGATCAGTACCCGTTTTCCCTTGAGCTGAGTCATTCGGAGATCCTCGAAGGCACAGGCTTTTTTGTCAATTACGGACCCTTGTGGGCTCCGCGCAATTCGGCTATAACGCGAGACGATGAAACACTGGTTGATGAAGTCAGAACCTGAGAGCTATTCGATCGACGATTTTGCACGCGACAAACGGACACTGTGGACAGGTGTGCGCAATTATCAAGCACGCAATTTCATGATGAACGACATGAAACCCGGCGATCTGTTTTTCTTCTACCACTCCAATGCAGAACCCACGGCCATCGTTGGTATCGGCGAAATCTTGAAGTCCAATCAAGCCGACCCTACGGCTCTCGACAAAAAGAGCGACTACTACGACCCAAAAGCGTCAAAAGATCATCCGATCTGGTTCTGTGCCGAAGTGGGCTTTAAAAAGAAGCTCGAGGCGATTTCGCTCGCTGATTTGAAGACACACAAAGAACTCAAGGACATGGCACTTCTGCAAAAAGGATCGCGTCTTTCTGTTCAGCCTGTTTCAAAATCTGAATTCGATTTCATTTCGAAACTCGCCGGAAAATCCAAGAAGTGAATTCTCGCCCCTGGGCCGATTTTTGGAATGCTTCTGACCGCATCGTCCTTGCGCCGATGGAAGGTGTTGTCGATGCGATGATGCGTGACGTGCTCACGTCTGTTGGTGGCGTCGATCTTTGTGTCACCGAATTCATTCGTGTGACGGATCGCCTTCTACCCGATTCTGAATTTCGCAAAGATTGGCCCGAAATCGCATCGGGCGGAAAAACTCCCTCGGGAGTGCCGGTTTTAGTGCAACTTCTCGGCGGACAAACCGAACCCATCGCGCAAAATGCGAAGCGCGCGATTGAACTTGGCGCTGCAGGAATCGA
>DATLHP010000412.1:0-2818 GCA_035539835.1 Bdellovibrionales bacterium | reverse complement strand
TCGGCAATGTCGATTCGTTTTTGCAGAAAACGGATTCGACGATCAATCTCTCGCAGGCGTTTTTTTCCGTATTGGTAGTCGGCATTTTCTGAGCGATCACCATTGCTCGCCGCCCATGCCACGGTCTCGACGACCTTGGTTCGCTCGACAGTGAGAAGCTCGTGCAACTCTGCTTTCAGACGATCGAGACCCTGTGTCGTAATGTAGTTCTTCGAACCTTTCGGAATCGATGGAGTACTCTCATCGCTATCCTCAAGTTCGTCGTCAGGCGTCTCGGCGTTTTCATTTACGAAGGCTTTACTCATGCGAAGAATAGATTAATTCATTTCGGTTTCTCAATTCAACACGACCCGCATCGAGACGGAGAGTATTTTTTCATCTAGGAGAGCGCAGCCCCATGTCATTCTAGTGAAACAGTCGACCCGCTCATTCGGTACGTTGGTGGAGGGCAGATGGCTGAGCCTAAGTTCGTTTTGATCGCCGAGGATGATGACGACATCCGGCAACTGATTTGTGACAGCATCCGTACGGAGGCTGTCGGCATGAATTTGCAGCTCGTTCAGGTCAAAGACGCCGTCGAGGCAATGAGCCACGTCAGCCGTCGAGAATTCCATTGCGTCATTACCGACCTCAAAATGCCCCGCGCCGGCGGTGAAGAGCTGATCAAGACTCTTCAAGGCGATGCGCTCAACGCCAATACACCGATGGTGGTTGTCTCTGGACACATGGATGATGATTTCGCTGCCCGCTACAAAAACACTCGCGCGTTTCGAAAGCCATTTGTTCCACAAGAATTAGGTCAAGCCGTCGTACGTGAAATCAGACTCGGCCGCACCGACGATCGCGTTCCCGTTCATCTCATCAACCCTTTCACAGAAGCGACACAGGCTTTCGTCACAGAGATCGGTGACAAACCGGTCGTTACCTCGCCAGCGGTGAAAAAACCAGGCGAAGCGGCACCCGGAGACTTTCATTGCACGCTGATCTTCACAGCGGGTCCGGTTCAGAGTCGTTTCACGGTGAGCTTTCAACGCGATTGGCTCGCATTCGTAAAGACCAAGCATTTCGTCCCGAAGAATGAACAAGCGATCGCTCTGCCGACCGACGGAGTCGCACGTCAGGCGTGCCTGAGTATTTTTGAAAAAATGATTCCGGATCTCACGGCGATTATGGGAAGCCCTCCGCGTATTTCTGGCATGAGCATCGTGAATGCGACACGAGAGTTGGATTGCGCCGATCTCACGAAAGCGAGCGGCATCGTGGTCGGGGTCGACACAGCCCACGGTCGGGTCGTACTCGGAGCGTACTCGAAAGGAAAGACTCGCCGAATCTGATTTGCTAGGCTGTTCTTATATGAACAGCTTGCGAGCGATCATCGGACCTACCGGCGGTCTCGGCTATCACTTCACAGCCTGGCGTTTCAGTAAAACGTGGAACACGTTTCGCGAGCGTATTCGAATTTGGCTTTCGCAATGGAGCCCGCAAGAAAAGCAGTTGATTCTGTTTGGTCCAAGCAGCGGCTATACGTTGTCGCAAGATTTTCTCGCTCGTTTCGCTGTGATCCGCGTAGTCGAACCAGACCCGGCCGCTCGCCTACTCTTCAAAAGAAAGTTCCAAAGTCTACGCGACCGAATTCGTTTCGAAGCCGCCTATGACATTTTACCTTGGTGGAATGAAGACGCGGACGATCCAAGCGAGAAACTCAAGAAGTTCCTAGCAGACTGCGAAACTCAAGACGGCCCCTGCGCGATTTTGTTTTCAAATATTTTAGGCCAAATTCCGTTACTAAAAACTTGCTACGACGAACCACACTTACAGAAATCTTTCACAGACGCTTTGAGCACAAAAAGCTGGGCAAGCTATCACGATCTGTTTTCAGGCCGAAGCATCGACATGGACCGCTGCCCTGACGCCATCGTGATGTCAGGAGACATCGAAGTCTTAGCTCGCCGATTCTTTAGAAACTCAGCCGCCATCACCGATCACGGCACCACATGGCTAGGCGACGGCACCACAGTCGCAGTCACCCGCTGGAATCTCACACCAAAAAACTCTCACGTGATTGCGTTTTATTGCGCGCGACGGGCTCAATGAATCAGAACCTGAAACACCATTTCGTCTTTTCTCTTGCCACGAGATACGGGCTGATAAATCCTGTCGTATCATTGATCATAAGGAGCTTCGCGTGAAGAAAGTCATCGTTTTGGCCGCTTTGTTTCTATCAGCCTGTGCCCACCATAAAGATGTGCGCCCTGGCGACGACGGCATTCACCGCGTGTTGGTTCGAGCCGAAGATACCGACGAAGGATCGCGAGACGCGATCAAGCAAGCCAATCACTTTTGCGAGAAGCGCGGTCAATACGCAGCCTTCGTCAATGAAGAGCAAAAGTATTCAGGCGATATGGACGAGCAGAACTATAAAAACGCAAAGCGTGCGACAAAAGTCGCAAAGACAGTGGGCGGCGCTGCGTGGGTTTTCGGCGCTCCAAAAGAATCAAACCTCGGTGGCATCGTAGGCCTCGGCGGAGCCGCAGCCGACGAAGCCATCGGCAAAGGCTACACTGTTGATATGAAGTTCAAGTGTAAGTGATCGACTTACCTACCCCGGAGTAGGTAAGCCCAATAGTTCTTATTCAAACATCTCTGAGATTTTCGCGGCGGGCGGCGATACTAAAAGCCGCCAGTTGCCAGAGAAGAACGATAAGAATGATTCCGGTCTTTGAAAGCGGAATATCCTGCGATTCGAAGATCACCTTGTCCTGGCTCACTTCCGTTCGAGGCTTATCAAGCAAGCTGAAACCCAGTCCAATCGCCAGAG
>DATLHP010000411.1:0-2768 GCA_035539835.1 Bdellovibrionales bacterium | reverse complement strand
GGATTTGTCTGCGCCGAGTGGAGTTGCAACTAAGATTGCAGGCCAAATTCGCTCGTGGAGTCGACTTGGTAACGACGCCCAGGCTTTTGTCATCTCGACGAATCAGCCCGATCTGAGCTGCTTTGAGCTTCCTTCCGCAAGCGTGACGACGTTCAGTGCGTCACTGGGAAGTATTCGAGGTGGAGCCCGAACTTACCTCAACAAGATCGCCAGCGCCCGAAATGCTTTTACGGCGATCGAGCGTTTTCAGCCTGATCTTATCTATTATCGTCTGGGAATTTGGTATCCGGGTTTGGAGAGAATTCTGAAGCTCGCTCCGACGGTTGTTGAGATCAATAGTTTCGAGCTCAATGAACTTGGCTCAGAGAACTTCGTGAAACGTAACCTGTATCCATGGGGAAGAAACAAGATTCTTCAAACGGCTGCGGGGTTCGTTTGTGTGAGTCACGAGATCGCGACCGATCTCGCTATTCTTCAGAAGCCGGTGCTCGTTAGTGGCAATGGTACTGATTTTCGATCTCGACCATCGCGCGCTGTTCGCTCTGAACGCCCCCAAGCGATTTTCGTCGGCAGTCCGAATCAGTTTTGGCATGGAAGCGATAAAATCGTACGCCTTGCTGAGCTTTTGCCAGAAGTTGATTTCCATATCGTAGGCACGACCGAGCCAAAGTCTTTGCATAACCTCTTTCAGCACGGCCCTCTTTTTGGAGACGGTCTTGAGAGGCTTTATTCGGAAATGGATTTCGGAATTTCGTCATTGGCCTGCCATCGTAAAAACATGCATGAGGCATCGAGTTTGAAATCCCGAGAATACGCGAGCCACGGTTTGCCGTTCGTGTATGCTTATCGGGACACCGATTTGCCAGAGACGCTTTCAAGTACCTTGCGAATCGATAACACTGAAGACAACGTTGAACGTAGCGCAAATGCGATTCGTGATTTTGCTTTCACCTGGAAGGCACGAGAGCGAAATGCTGAGATCTATCGACCCTATTTGGATCGCGATCTCAAAGAAGAGCGGCGTTTGGAGTTTTTTAGACGCGTGACGGAGTCGATGAAAGGAATGCGTTAGTGCGCCAGACCTTCGAGCACAGACTATCGAGATTGGAAAAGTTGGCTGATCTCGCGATCGTTTCGATCTGTTGGGCGCTGACGTACTGGGTGCGCTTTGAACTTTTCAAAGGCGAAACAGGTCAGGGAAAAGCGTTTGCGCTCTTTGGTTTGTTTCTTGGTTTGTTGACGTTGTGGTTTTTCTCGCATGCGGGACTCTATCGGTCCCAGCGCTTCAATAGAACGATCGACACATTGATGGCTGTTCTGCGTGCGAACGTTTCGACGATCATTTGTTTCATCGTCTTTCTTTACTTCTTTGCGGATCAAAGGCTGTCGCGAACGTCGATCGCATTCTATGCATTGAGTTCGACGTTCTCTTTTCTTTTGCTTCGAATCAGCGTGCGCTACTGGCTCTCGAAGCGTCGCCGACAGGGGAGAGATCTCCAATCGGTCTTGCTTGTGGGGCACGGTGAGGCCATTGAGAGTTACGTGCAGTTTATCAAGCGTGTGCCGGAGGCCGGTGTTTCAATCGCCGGGTGGTTGGATTCCGAGGGCCAGGCTGAGCGCCACGGTACCAATGGCTGGAGCGGTTCAGTAGATCAAGCAAAGGCCGCGTTGCATCTCCATTACGTCGTTGTCTCTTATCCGCCGGAAAAATGGGAGCGCGTTAAGAGCCTCTTGGCCGAGTGCTATAACGATGTTGTGCCAGTGATTGTTATTCCAGAACTTCCGTTTTCGGTGATCGGATTGAAATTCGATAGCTGGGGCGGAGTTCCGGGTGTTGTCATGAATCAGCCTGACTATCATCCAATCGATATTTTCGTGAAACGCAGTTTGGATATCGTTGGATCGTTGGTCGGCTTGGTCGTGCTCTCTCCGCTCTTGTTTTTGATCGCCCTTGCCGTGAAGCTTTCGAGTCGCGGTCCGATTTTCTTTGGACAAGAACGAATTGGGCTCGATGGTCGCCATTTCAAAATGTGGAAGTTTCGTTCGATGCGGGTGACGGCCGAGCAAGAAGGGCAGTGGACGACGAAAGACGATCCGCGAAAGACGGCCGTCGGTTCGTTCATTCGAGCGACATCAATCGATGAGTTGCCACAGCTCTGGAATATCTTCGTCGGTGATATGAGTATCGTTGGTCCGCGCCCTGAGCAGCCGAAATTTGTCGAAAAATTTCGCCACGAAATTCCGGCCTACATGCTTCGTCACAAGATGAAGGCAGGGCTAACAGGATGGGCGCAAGTCAACGGCTGGCGCGGAGATACGGATCTTACCAAGAGAATCGAATTCGACTTGTTTTACATTCGAAACTGGTCGCTCTGGTTCGATATCAAGATCATCTTTTTGACTGTGATCAAAGGCTTCATTAACAAGAACGCCTACTGATTCAGGGGAATTTCGTACCGATGTCTTTGCAACAAAAACTTCCCAGTGGAATTCGAGCAGCACTTCTTCACGATTGGCTCACGGGATTTCGTGGTGGCGAGCGTGTGCTTGAGAGTTTTTGTACGACCTTCCCTAAGGCTCCGCTGTATACTCTTTTGCACGTTAAAGGATCGGTTCCTTCGACGATCGAGAACAGGGAAATCCATACCAGTTTTTTGAATGTCATTCCGGGGATCGGTAGTAAATATCGTATGTTTCTACCGCTCATGCCGGCGGCGGCTGATGCGATGTCGATTGATTCGGCCGATCTCGTTCTTTCGAGCAGTCAT
>DATLHP010000410.1:0-5154 GCA_035539835.1 Bdellovibrionales bacterium | reverse complement strand
TTACAATATTATAGTAGGGTTTTGGCTCTGGGCCTACCCTTGCATTTATGGGAGGTAAGGGTTTGGAGGGTCTATGAAACAGCTTACTCATCTTCTTTTGGTTACGGGTCTTCTCTTGGGTGCTTCGGCTGCAATGGCGGGCGAAAAAACCTGCAAAGTCACAACGAATGACATCGGCACGATCGTCGGTCAGGGCGAAAGCCGTGAAGCCGCATTCGAAGATGCTGCTGTTAAGTGCTTCGATCGCCATGCACAGCTCTACCGTATGACGAAAGGTAAAGACGTGGACGCAGAGGCCGGCGAAGTCATGATCGACGTTTGCGCCAACATCCGCTGCGGCTGACTATTGCTTTCGCATCGCCGCCGGCGATGCTGACGTTTTCCTTGCGAAAAACGTCATCTCAGTTAACATAGGCTCGATTCGTTCGAGGAGAATGCGCCATGGGAATCTTCAAAGCATTGGGTGACTTTTTGTTCGGTAAAGATCCCGATATCTTCGACGAACAGGGTCGCGTTCGTCACAAGTTCCCGGAAGAAAAATGGAAGAAGTGGAACGATCGCCTCAAGGCAAATCCTGAGTACGATTGGCGCGAGCACGGTGCAAAAGAGCGCATCAAAGAAACCCCTAAGAAGCACTGAATTTTCTAGCCTAAAAAATCCGCATTGTCTTAGAGCGTTAAATCCCCTAACGAACTCCTGATCTTTTTCCATTTGCCCATGTTCCTTCGGCCTGCCTACAGTCAGGGTTCTAGGGGGAAAATTTGGTGGGGGGCTTCAGATTCATTCTGATCGTCAGCGCCTTGGTTTCGACAGTGTTCGGAACCGCTTCGGCATCGGCTTCAACAGCCGCCAGCTTTTCTCTCATCGATTACTTAAGCGAACACACGACCCACAAAACTCTCGCGCAACTTCAAAGCGAATTGCCGGCATACAATCGGATTCTGCATTTCGGTGATTGGATCAACGATGATCCTGAGAACGACTGCCTCGACGTCAGAAACGAAGTTCTGTTGCGTGACGCGGATAAGACTAAGCCGATCACCTATTTTGATGCCGGTAAATGCCGCCTCAATCGCGCTGTGTGGGTCGATCCATACAGTGGCGACACTTACAAAACGGCGCGCTCACTTCACGTCGATCACATGGTTCCTTTGAAACACGCGTATCTCACGGGTGCTCAAAAATGGAGCCCGAGCAAACGCTGCCACTATGCGAACTACCTGGCCAATAAGTATCATCTTCGCGCTGTTAGCGGACACGAGAACATGTCGAAGAATGACGATGGACCTGAGGGATATATTCCGCCGGATAAGACGTTTCAGTGTCAGTACATCGCAGAGTGGATGAAGATCAAAGCCATCTGGCAGTTGATCGCAACCGAAGAAGAACTTGAAGCCGTCGAAGCCGTTGCTGCTGAACGTGGATGCAGCGCTAAATCACTTTCGATGACAGACGCAGAACTCGAGAGTCAACGTAGCAAGATTCGCTCGGAGATGCCGGCGAAGTGCCTAGATTTCGAAGACATCGTTCAGATGGACCCGACGGCGGCCGTCGGTTTTTAAGTTTTCTGCTGTCCCAACCAATTCAAAGCAGCGTCTCGTGATGTGAGTATCCCTTCGTACTGAAGGAGCTGTGCTTCGCGCAGGATTTCACCCATGCGGGGTCCTGGTTGCATTCCGATCGCCTTTAGATCAGCGCCATTGAGAAAAGCTTCGCGATATGGGGCTGCTGTTTGAGTGACCGTCTCGATCCACTGAACTCGATCCGATTCGACGGCATTTTCGGTCTTCGCCAAAACGTCGCCGAATTCTTTGAGGTGTGTGCTCTTTGCATCGAAAAGAGTTTCGGCGAGCTCGCCTTTTCTGATTTCCGATGGCTTCAAGACTGATTCGACATTGTTCAAGAGATGCACGATCTCATTTGAGATCGCTGTATCGAGTTTCAATGTTTTGAGATGCCGATTCTTGAAGTCTTGCTCTCCGGTTCGCTTGAAGACCGGATAGAAAAACAGAGCCAAAAGAACAGCATCTGATTCACTTGGTTTTACGAATTCAAATCGCTTCAACCAGTTAGTTTCTTCTTCAAGAATGAAAGGTGCGGATTCAGGGAATGCACCCGAAAGAAGACCTGTTGAAAGAAGCAGCATTAAGCCTTTTAAACGCTTAGGAGTATGCAAAAGCTTTAGAAGTTCGTCGCGAATTCTTTCGCGGCTCACGACACCGACTTCGCTCGATCTTTCAATCACCGCTTGAAGAGTTTCGTGTTCGATATCGAAGTCCAGTTGGGCAGCGAAACGAACGGCTCGTAAAAGACGAAGCTTGTCCTCGTCAAAGCGATGATTAGCAAGGCCAACGGTTCTTAAGAGTTTTCTTTGGATATCTTTTTGGCCGTCGATGTAGTCGATCACTTGATTTTTCAACGGATCAAAAAACAGCGCATTGACGGTGAAATCTCGTCTTTTCGAATCCGCCTGTGCTGTTGAAAAACGCACACCCTCAGGTCTGCGCCCGTCTTTGTACTCAAGGTCTTCACGGAAAGTCGCAACCTCGACCTGAAAGCCTTCAAACGGAAGAATCATGACCCCAAATGCCTTGCCGACCCCGACGGACTTCGGAAAAAGCGCTTCGACTTGGTCAGGCGTCGCGCTGGTTGCAACGTCAAAGTCATTGGGCTCACGGCCCATGATCATGTCGCGAACGCAGCCACCGGCCAATAACGCCTCAAATCCGGCTTCGTTTAAGCGAAGGCAGACTTCTTTGACAGCGTTCCATTGTTCGTGGTTTTCAAAGGGTTTCACTGCCTTTACGCTAATGAAGAGGTCCATTTTTGTCTATAGCCGATCAACAGCCGATGATGACTCGTCTTGACGCCATTGTGCGCGAGCATGGGTTTGAGCATTTTGGCTTTGCAGAGCTTGAGACGCCGATCTCAATTGATCTCTACGACCAGTGGATCGACAAAGGCTATCACGGCGAGATGAAGTATCTTGCTCGTCATAAGCGCGACAAACGCCAACCCAACGCGCATTTCAAACGAGCTCGTTCTGCGATTGTCGTCACTCAAGACTACGTTCCTCACCCGTCGCCGATTGCCGAATGGCCGCTATCAGACTCAATACGTATCGCCGGCTACGCGCGCGGAAAAGACTACCATCGGTTTTTGCATAACAAGCTTCGTGCTCTGTGTGCAAAACTCTCTGAAGAATTTCCGGGTGAAGAGTTCTTGTCGTTCACTGACGCTGGACCAGTGCTTGAAAGAGACCTCGCTGCAAGAGCAGGTCTTGGGTGGGTTGGCAAAAACACCTGCTTGATTGATCGTAAGCGCGGGAGCCTGTTTTTCCTCGGCGAAGTTTACACTTCGCTCGAACTTCCCGTCGCCAAGCTTACTAGCGAAGAAGTCGCTCGTGATTACTGCGGAACCTGTACACGTTGTATCGACGCCTGTCCGACCGGCGCCATTGTTTCGCCGCGCGAAGTGGACGCTCGAAAATGTATTTCGTATTTAACGATCGAAGTTCGCGATCCAGCGCCGCTTGAGCTTCGTGAGAAGATGGGACCTTGGCTTTTCGGCTGTGATATTTGCCAAACGGTTTGCCCATGGAACGTTCGATTCCACGGAAAAGAAAAGTTAGATGTGCTTCATCCAGAACCTAATCGCGCCGATCTTGTTGAAGATCTTCGTTTCTTACTCACATCGCCAAACAGAAATCTCGAGCGCGTTTTTGCAGCAACACCACTTGCTCGTGTGAATGGAATGGGCTTAAAGCGAAATGCTCTGACGGTGGCTGGAAATCAGCGAATTCACGAACTCAGCGATCTCATCAAAACATTCTTTGATAACCCACGCCTCGGCCAACTCGCCCGCTGGGCCTTCGAAAAAGCAAACTCAGATAATAAAGCCGAGTGATTCGAGTTCACTTAAAGCGGCTTCGTCTGTTCGGGCGCGCTCTAAACCGCGTTTTGCACCGACGCGACCGAGCAAGTGCGCTCGTGAGGCAATTCCATCTTCGTGAAGTTCATCAATGAAGGCCGCTTGTTGCCAATCGAGATCGTGTTCGATCAACTCTTCACCGATCCGAGCAATCCCGCGTAAAACGCCTTCAGCATGAAGCCGAATGAATGCAGTCGCTGGATTTAAAACAAGACCTTCGGTTTTTCCCGGGTGAACAATCGAGACGACGGGTTCTAACGAAAAAAGACACTGAACTCGCGACCATTCGAGCGTTGCTTGTTCAGACGCGGAAGATCCGGTTTTTCGCAAATATCCCGAAAAATATCGAAGCGCAGAGAGTGAAAATTCGGATTCAAGGCCCATCTCGCGAGCGTAGTCTTTGAGTGCGCGGTGCCATTCGATGTCGCTCATCAGCGATCTTGTTTCAGGTAGAACATCGGCCGCCCAATCTGAGAAGGACGGTGTTGAAACCTGATTCTTTAAGATATCGGGATTCTTTTTGAGCCAGGCTTGAGCGGCATCTTCTTGAACGAAGTTTGCCAACGCCGAAGCGGATACCTTCGGGTTATCCCACCAGACGAAAGCTCCAGTTTCTATAACTGAATTGAAGTACCTTAAAAGGGGGCCACCAGTCTCAGTAGCGATGCGAAGAGGGAGCGCCCAGCAATCACTACGCCCTGCTCTCGGCCAATCCCAGTCTTCTGGATGCAATAGAGGTTTCGGCAGAAAAATGTGCTTCATATTGCAGTCCTCACAGCTCAATTCTGACCTGATGAGAAACATAGCGTCAATAGCTTCGGTCACGACCTTGAGACTCGCCTCTCGAAGCATCACGTATTAACCTCGTTTCCGAAGGAAATACCGACGTGAAACTCAATGCGACTGATCCGAATTTATTCTTCTCGCGCCAAGACCCCGATGATCCAAGACTCGGTGATTGGGTGAAGGCATGGAAGCACAGCGAGCCATTGAGTGAAGGTGCTTTTGTCATTGCCGGCTACGCCGATGACGAAGGTATTCGCATCAACGGCGGTCGGCCCGGAGCCGCGCAAGCACCGAAAGCTGTTCGCAAACCTTTGTACAAAATGACGCCTTCTTTGTTTTCTTCAGATCGAATCGAAATTCTCGACGCAGGAGATTTTGATCCAACGGCGGGTGAAATCGGTTTGCGTCATGAAAGTGCTGCAAAACTCGCTCTTGAAA
>DATLHP010000409.1:0-2939 GCA_035539835.1 Bdellovibrionales bacterium | reverse complement strand
GTCGAAGAGAGTAAGCGTATCTATCCAAATGAAAATCTTCTCTCACATGTTCTTGGCTTCGTCGGCGGAGAAGAAAACGGCCTCGAAGGCCTCGAGCTGCGTTACAACGACCGCCTGCAAGCCGCTGCAAAAGAAGTCAACGTTCGCAAAGATGCACGCGGACGCCCTCTTCTCGTTGCGGGCCAAATGGTTTCGGAAACGCCAGTAGGGTCTGATGTTCAATTGACGATCGATCGTGAATTGCAATTCATCGTCGAACAAGAGCTCGCTAATGCCGTTACTCAGCATGAAGCCGATAGCGCAGTTGCTGTTGTTCTCGATGCTCAGACGAGCGAAGTGCTGGCGATGGCAAGTGCTCCGACATTTGATCCAAATAAGCCGCAAGGCTTTTCGCTCGAGCGCAAACGCAACCGGGCGATCACTGATTCTTTCGAGCCGGGATCGACAATGAAGACTTTCGTCATTGCCGGTGCATTGACGAAGGGTTTGGTCAAAGCCAATACGAAGATCGATTGCGAAGGCGGAACGATGCGAATCGGAAAACGCATCATTCGCGAAGCCGATGCAAAACACAGATTCAATATGCTAACGGTGAGCGAAGTGCTCTTGCACTCATCGAACATCGGAACTTCAAAGATCGCTTTCAAGATGGGCGAAAAACAAGTTCTCGAAACTCTGCAATCATTTGGTTTCGGTGGCCGCTCGGGCGTCGATCTTCCTGGTGAAGCGCGCGGGATCGTACAAAAGCTTCCGTGGCGCGAACATTTATTGGCGAACATTTCGTTTGGTCACGGTATCGCAGCGACTCCGCTTCAAATGGCAAACGCCTACGCGTCGATTGCCAATGGCGGGTGGCTGAAGACACCTTATGTTGTTAAATCAATTCGTGATGCTGAGACGGGTGAGGTTGTTGAAACACAGCCGAAGACTTTGCGTCGAGTGATGACCGAAGAGGTCGCATCGAAAATGCGCTTTATGCTCACGGGTGTAACGAGCGGTGACGGAACGGGAATCAATGCTCGCGTTGCTGGATTTCCGGTCGCAGGAAAAACCGGAACCGCACAAAAAGTGAATCCGAATGGTCGCGGTTATCTTCCGGGTGGATATATCTCTAGCTTCGCCGGATTCTTGCCAGCAAACGACCCAAAGTGGGTGATCTACGTTGCCGTCGATCATCCGCGAAAAGGATATTACGGCTCGTCTGTCGCGGCTCCGTTGTTTTCGAACATTGCAAAGTTCGCAATTCGTCACTCGGGTCTCGCGCCCGTTGTTGTGACAGAAGCAAACGTTGTTAAGAAGAGTGATGAAGCTCAACCGCTCCCTCGTGGCAAGGCGATCGAGGTTGATGCAGGAGTTCCGAATCTTGCGGGATTGACTCTTCGCGAGGTGCTGACTCGTGTTACTGGAACTGGAATCAATGTGAAAATTCAAGGCGACGGTCTCGTCACTCATACCGAGCCACCGTCGGGAAGCGCATTCGCTGCTTCCCGCGATCTAACAGTTTTCTTGGGTCACTGAACTGCTGATCCCGGCGCCGCAGGTGCCGGATTCTCTTCCATGACAGGTTCAGAGGTAACCGCTGGCGGCGCAGCCTGCGTCGCTACCGGCGTCTTTCCGTCTTGGAACAGCATCGCCATATTGCACTGACCTGGCTCAACGATTGTAAAGTGAATGTCGACCATGCGGCGGTTGATGATATGGCACTCACGACACATGAATTGTCTTGTCACTTCGTCGCCGTGGCACATTCGATTGAACTGATTTGCGAATTCATCCCAAGCTTCTTGTAAACCTGGAATCTCAGAGCCTTTGAATGCCGGCTTCCCGAAAAGATCGTCGGCACGGTCGTCATCGTTCTCGCTGATCTTTGCGCACTCTTTCGTTGCGCTGACGTTGCGAGCGATACAGAACGGCTTTCCATCGTTCTGCACACCGAAGAGGAGGGGATTACAGATCACTTGTCCGTCCTCGCATGAGAACGTTGCTTCAATCGATTCGCCCGCAGTATTGCGACAGTTCGGTGAACCCACGCAGAATTTCGAAGGTGCATTGCATTGGCCAGGAACTGGTTTCCGGCTGCGATACGAAGTGAAATTGCCAGCGTAAATGCAGCTTTCTGTTTCGCGAGAATAGAACTGAGTTCCGGCCGTCTTAATCGCCCCATTGTTACAGCTCTCAGGAGCTTCTTTCGGAAGAACGTCGCAGCCGGTTTTCTCCGCTGGAGCCGCTGCTTTTGGTCTTTCGACTCCGACTGTGTCTGACTCTGCTGCCGCTTCCGGTTTCTTTTGTGCGGATGTTTTTGCGGGCTTCGCTTCGGGCTTGGCAGGCTTTGCTTCGCCAGCAAGTCTCTCCACCGGAAGTGGCGCAGGATTGGTAACAGGGGCTTTCGTGGTCGTTGCCGGTGCTGGGGCATTGGTCGTCGCCGTCGCTGGCTTTGTCGGCGCCGATTGTTTTTTTGAAGTCGGCTTTCCGGCCTCACGTGCGTCTTTCAACGTCACTTTATCAATGACGTTTTGAAACATGCTTTTTTCAGGTTTTGGAAGGCCTCTTTGAGATGGTACGACGATAGGATGCGCTTTGAGTTCGGCTGACCGTTGACGTTGACGCTCAGTTTCGGTTCTCCAATCGAGTTTGTCTTCGTCTTTGATTGGCGGAAGCTGTGGGGTCGATGGTTTATCGACGATGATCTGTAAGCCGCGTTTTGGCGCTTCTTCTTTCGCTCTTGCCGTTGCAGACATGAGCTCAAGGACACGCATGTAGTTCGTGTACTTTTCGTAGGTGCGAGCGTCACCGACGGTTTTCGCTTTCGAAGTTTGCATGGCTTCGAGTTCAATAACGAGGCTGCGAATTTGAGAAATGTATTTTTCACGCTGCTTGCGACTCATCTTCATGAGTTCGTTGTACGTCTTGATTTTCGTGTAACGAGAATTGATGCGACT
>DATLHP010000408.1:0-5019 GCA_035539835.1 Bdellovibrionales bacterium | reverse complement strand
GGTCTGAACATCCGACGTTCAGGCATTTCTGGCGAACCTCGCTCATGGCATGTGCGGTGAGCGCGATGATCGGCTTTTGATAGCCGGCTGTCCGAAGTTTGTGAGTGGCGGTGTAGCCGTCCATTTCTGGCATCTGAATGTCCATCAGGACGACATCAAAATTTCCAGCGAGGGCCTTTCGGTAGCCGAGTAGACCGTTTTCTGCGGTATCGATCAGAGCGCCGCGCTTGTTCAGTAAGTGCCAAATAAGCTGGCGATTGTCTGCGGAATCGTCGACGACCAAGACCTTCAAGCCCTCGAGTGAGACCGTCGGCGCTCCGGTAGTAGCGCTTCGTTCTTTCGGTGACGGCACCGCTGTGGAATTTCGCCGTTCAGGATGATCTTCAATAGTGATTAAAAATGTCGAACCTTTTCCGAGTCCGGTCCGTGTGATCGATACCTCTCCACCCAGCGAGCGGGCGAGGCTTCGAGATAGAGCGAGACCGAGGCCGGTGCCGCCGAAACGTCTGGTCATCGATCCGTCGGCTTGGACGAACATCTCGAAGATGTTTTCTATTTGAGATTCCGGAATACCGATTCCGGTGTCGGTGACTTCGAAGCAGACGGCGCGACGGCCATTTGCTGATTCGCAACCGAAGCTTCGAACTTTGACCGAGCCAAATTGAGTAAACTTGATTGCGTTGCCGGCAATGTTCAACAGAATCTGCCGAATTCGAGTTGGATCCGAGACGATGGATTGAGGAGTCGAACTATCTTGGTTGAACTCGAAGACGAGTCCTTTTTCTTTTGCCTTCACTCGCAAGAGCGAAACGACGTCTTCGGCGATTTCACTCGGAGAGGCGTCCGTTAGCTCGAGAGTCATGTGACCCGCTTCGACCTTCGATAGGTCAAGGATGTCATTAATAATGACCGAGAGACTTTCTCCATTTCGAGCCAAGATATCGACATAGTTCGAACGCTCGTTAATCGTAAGACCCGGGTCACGCAAGAGATCGGCGAATCCGATCATCGCTCCCAGAGGCGTTCTGATCTCATGAGACATATTCGCAAGAAATGCCGACTTAAGATGGTTCGCGCGCTCGGCTTCTTCCTTTGTTGCGTTGAGGTTCGTGAGAAGTTCTTTTTGTTTCTGTTCTGCTCGTCTGCGATCCGTTACGTCGACGATGGCGGCGATGCGTGCTTTTCTCCCGCTCACTATGATGTCGAGGGCCGACACTTCGACGTCGATGATGGTTCCATCTTTCTTTCGGTGTCTGGAGTTTTTCGATGATTCGAGGTCTTCCGCCACTTTGATTTCGGCAGCGTTCATCGAGAGGAATTCGTCTTTGCTATAGCCATAGTGTTCGATGGCAGCTTGGTTCACATCGATGAACTGCAGCGTTTCTATATCGACCATCCACTTCGGAAGAGGACTGTACTCGAAAAGAAGCTGATACCGTCGTTGGTTTTCAAGAAGATCGTGTCGAGCAATGACTTGATCGGTGACTTCTATTCCGAGAATCATGACCCCGTTGATGCGCCCGTCATCGTCTTTGCGAGCAGCATAAGTCAAGTTGAAGTAGCGCAGTCGATCGGTCAGCGTGATCGGTATCTCGAAGAGCTCTGCCGTGTTTCCGGTTCTGTAGACATCGTCTAAGATCCCATGGACTTCAACGGATTCTGGTTGAGCGTCTCGGACCTTCATGCCGGTTGCATCGAAGCCAAGGGCTTTGATGTGTGCTTCGTTGACGAATTCGAAGATGTGGTCAGGCCCTTTCAGAATGCAAACCATTTCAGGTGTCTGCTTGAAGAGGTTGCGAAAATTCGCACGTTCGTTTTCGACGGATGATCGCTTCCTGACTTTATCCGTGACGTCCACGCCGTGAACGAAGATTCGTTCGACTTTTCCAGTGACGAGGGTGTCGGGTTGATAGACGAAGTCGACAAATCGCGTTTCGGTAGTTCCGGCGCGCTGGAGTGTGACCGGTACTTCAGCGCCTTTGATCGGCTCTCCGGTCGAGCGGACTCCGTCGAGCATCGTTACAAAGCCTTGTTTGGCGATTTCCGGTAGGACTTCGAGGATCGGCTTGCCGAGAATGTCGTCGCGTCCGATGAGCTCGAGGTAGCGGTCGTTTGCTTGCTCGAAGACATGGTTCGGTCCGCTGATAAGGCACATGAATGACGGTGACGTGCTAATCATCATCCGCATGCGCTCTTCGCTCGAATTTGCGATCAGCTGAGCCTGTTCGTGGAGTTGTTTATTTTTGTGAAAGAGATCGACGAAAAATCTGATCTTTGCCGCTAAGACCTTTGCATTCAGTGGCTTTGTGACGAAGTCGGTGGCGCCAAGTTCATAAGCCTGCTCGATATACCGGCTATCGCGATCAAGGGCCGTCACGAACAGTATTGGAAGTTCGCGAGTTTCGAGCTTCGAACGGATTCTTGTTGCTACTTCGAAGCCATCCATATCAGGCATCTGGACATCGAGAACAACGGCTGCGACTTCAGTCGTTTCGAGAATTTGAAGAGCCGCTTTACCCGATGTGACTTTGATCAGCTCGCAACCGACGGATCTCAATGCGACTTCGAAAGCTAAGAGATTCTCTTCGCGGTCGTCGACAAGTAGAACCTTTGCTTGGCGAATGGGAGGACTGTTGAACATTAAGCATGCTTCCTGTGAAGGCGCTTCTACGCTGCGTTTCATGACTGTGACGTCGCGATTGTGTCACGATTGCACAGTCCCAGGCCTGTGTAGATTCATTCACAAAGCTTAAGATTTAGGCGCTTAAGAATTTCTGGGCCTAGCACTTCGGTCTTTTTAGTGCCGAACCCATAGACTGCGCCAAACTCATTCAAGGTCGTTGGATTTCTGTTCGCCAAGTCGATTAAGGTTCGGTCGCTAAAAACAATGAACGCGGGAATGTCATTTTCGGATGCGTATTCGCGGCGCCATTGTTTCAAGAGATCAGCGCGGAGTTCAGCCTCGGGAGAATCAAGAGTGAACGACCGCTTTTCAGTCGACACGCTCTTGCGGGTTTTCGTTTTGAATTTCACTGGTGCGGCTTTGATTTCAACTTTCACGCGAAGTGCTGATTCAGGCGCGCAAGCGTCGCAATGACCACAGCGCTTAATGCGTTCAGAGTCGCGGAAGTAGGTGAGAATTCCGGCGTGCCGGCATTCTCCACCTTCTATGAACTGCGTGATCGCTTCGAGTGAATTCCAGCGACGTTTCGTAATCTCGGCTTCAGCCTTTGATTGCGTGATGAAAAACGACTGAAGTCCGCGATCTTTTTTGGAGTAAAGCAAGAGACAGAGAGACTCTTTGCCGTCGCGACCAGCGCGGCCCATCTCTTGGTAAAATGATTCGATATTCGCTGGCATCTGAAAGTGCATGACGAGGCGAACATTGGGATAGTCGATTCCCATTCCGAAAGCATTGGTTGCCGTGAGAATTCGAAGTCGGCCTTCTTCGAGAGCGGTTTGAGTTTCTTGCCGCTCTTCCGTCGTCATTCCGGCGTGGTAAAAACCGACGCCATCGAACTGGGCTTGTAGATGGGCGCTCAACGCTTCGCTCTGCTGGCGCGTTCCGCAATAGATGAGAATGCGGCCCTCTGGCGTCTTGCGAATCGCCTCTTCGACGAAAGCGATTTTCACATTTTCGTTCGCACAGATTTCGACCTGATGATAGAGATTCGGTCGATAGAATCCGTGAACGTGCCTTTCAGCTTTGCGAAGATCGAGCTGTTTGCCGATGTCATTCAATACGAGAGGTGTCGCTGTTGCGGTGAGTGCAAGAATCGGAACATTTGGCTTCAGCTCGCGCAAAATTTTGAGCTTCGTGTAGTCGGGTCTAAAATCGTGTCCCCATTGCGAAACGCAATGGGCTTCATCGATAGCGAAGAGTGCAACAGACTGATTTTTTACCCAAGTCGCAAACCCAGGATTTTGAACTCGTTCCGGCGATAGATACAAAAGGTAAGGCGCCTTTTCTTTCATCGCGGCAAAAATCTCGCGCTTCTCACTCTCCGGTTGTCCGGAGTGTAGGCATCCGGCTCGGATTCCCGTTGCGCGAAGATTTCGGACCTGATCCTTCATCAATGCAATCAAAGGAGAGACCACGATCACAAGACCGTTGAGGGCGACGGCAGGGAGTTGATAGCAAAGAGATTTTCCGCCGCCCGTGGGAAGAACGGCGATCGCATCGGCTCCGCTTCCGACCGACTTTACGATGTCGAGCTGACCCTTGCGAAATGAGGCAAGATCGAAATTTTCTTTCAGGGCCGAAAGCCAGTGCTGGTCGGTATTCGGAAACATGCGACATCCAAACATGATTAGGCCCAGGAGGGCAGTTAAGTTTGACGGGCAATGCAATGGATATGCTTGGCAGTTGATTTCAGCCGAAGATATTAGCATTCTAGCGCCTATGGAGCGTCGATGAATGCAACTCAGCTTGGCCTCTTGAGAATTTCGTTTTTAGTAGCGCTCGCGGGCACTGCCGGAAGCCTGTTCTTAGGCGAGGTGATGAAGTTTCCGCCGTGCACTCTCTGTTGGTATCAGAGGATCTGTCTTTATCCGCTCGTTGTCGTTTTTGGTGTCGGTATGTGGTTCGAAGACGATACTTATAAGCGCTACAGTCTACCGCTGACTATTCTCGGGCTTGCCATTGCTGCGTATCACAACCTTCTTTACTACGGCATCATTCCCGAAAGCATTTCTCCTTGCACGCAAGGGGTCTCTTGTACGACGAAACAGTTGGAGCTCTTTGGATTCATCACGATTCCGCTGATGTCTCTCGCGACTTTTGCTATTTTGAGTCTGTTCGGCCTTTGGTCTCTTCAGGGGAGTAAGAAAGTCCAATGAAAAACAAATCGTTTCTGATCGCAGCTATTGCTTTTGTCATCGTCGCTTTCGGCGCATCAGCGTACTTCATGAAATCAAAACAGCAGCAGGTGAGTGATGCGCCTCCCGCGTGGATCAACGAAGTTCTTGTTCGTCCTGATAGCTACGTCAAAGGACCTGCGGATGCGAAAGTCACGATCG
>DATLHP010000407.1:0-1576 GCA_035539835.1 Bdellovibrionales bacterium | reverse complement strand
ACAAAGAAATGCGCAAAGGTTTCGGCGGCGTCTTATATGGTTTTTCTAGCGGTTTTAAACTCGAACAAATTCGCGACTGGAATGGGAAAGACTTCACCGCAAAACGCGAAGATTGGTTGAACGTATCGCCAATCAAAGTTGAAAAAGTAGTTCCAGGAGTTCGCGAACTGCCGATGTGGCAAGCTTCTTACGGTCGTCTCAAATTCGATTCGGCTGGACGACGCCCGAAACCGAGTGTCATCGCAGAAGTTCCAAAAGGCACTTACCGTTGCATGCGAGAAACTCAATACTTAAAGACGAACTAATTCTTAGAGACGCTCAAGCCTCGCGTAGTGGATCGGCTGCCCCTTCGCGAGGAAGATTTTTTCGAAGTGAGTGACGAAGTTTTCACCCGCCCACTCGGATTGATGAAGATGTCGCGTTTCACGAGTCACTTTGAACGGTGACTGATGAAAACGCTCGATCGACCATTCAAAATAATCAGCCGAGTCCGTTTTGAAATCGACGTAAGTTCCCGGACGCATCAAACGATGTAAGAGCACCAGAAATTCAGCCTGAATCAGGCGATGCTTCCATTGACGCTTTTTTGGCCATGGATCTGGGTGATGAATGTAGACGTTGTTCAATTCACCATCAGCGAAAAGATCATGCAGATGGCCGGCATCGTAACGAAGAATACGAGCGTTCTTTGCTCCGCCAACAACAGCTCGCTTGATCGACTGAATCAGCGGCTTGTACTTGATCTCAATTCCAAGCACTGAGCGATCAGCGTTCTTTTTTGCCAAATGCGCGAAGTGGTAGCCGTTTCCAGTGCCGATTTCGAGATCAAGTGGATGATCTTTTCCAACCCCGAACGCTTTCGCACGCCAGTCGCCCTTCATCAGAGGTGCGCGCTCTTCGTCGAAAGCATATTCAGACCATTCGCCGAGAAGCTGGTCGGCGTAGTCATTGGGATCAGGCAGCTTCCTGGTCATCGCCATTCGAGGACGTCGAGAAGACGATGGATCAGGCGCTTGCGCGTCATCTTTAGGAGGAGTTTCGTTGCTCATTGAGCCCTTGCGGATATCAGAACGGGTGCGCAAAGCCAACCCTCGATCTCCATTTGAAAAGTTCATCAAACCAATGTGGACTGTTTCGAGCGCCAGGCGCGATAGAAAGGGTTTCCATGAGCATTCCTCAGCGACTCCTCGTTAGTTTCTTCATCATTTTCTTTGGCTTTGGCCAAGCCCAAGCGGTGCCCGCTCAAGGGCAGCGGATCATGGTTTCAGGTCCATCGCCCTACTCAGCAGAAATCGTTAAGCGCGTGCATAGAGCTGGTGGAAACGTTGTCGATGCCGCCGTTGCAGCTGCGATTGGACTTGCGGTAACGACTCCCTACTACGCTGCCTTTGGCGGTGGTGGTTTCGCTCTCGTAAAAATGGGCAAAGAAACGATCGCTCTCGATTTCCGCGAAACAGCACCTGTCAGTGCGGATTCGAAGACTTACGCGAGCACAGATCCGAAAGCATCACTCGACGGCGGTCTTGCCGTTGGCATTCCTGGCGTTCCAGCCGGTCTTTTTGAACTTCACAAGAAG
>DATLHP010000406.1:0-2624 GCA_035539835.1 Bdellovibrionales bacterium | reverse complement strand
GTGTTCGCCAGAAGGTCAAAGATTCCGTCACGACCGAAGAGATGGAAGGCAAACGCCGTCTCGAACAATACAATTCTGGTCTCAAAAAGCAGATCGAAGAGAACCGAAACCGCGCCGTTGCACTGAACGAGAAGGTGCAAGCCGAGTATTCGATGGAAACTCAACGCATCGAAGAAGAAGGCACTCAAGACATCCAAGGACGCCAAAACAAGTTCGAAGCTTCTCGCCGCGAGCAAGAACAGGCGAACCACGATCGCTTGCAGCAGATTCAGAAAGATCAATTCGATCGCGAAGTGCGCTCACGCAAAGAACACGAAGGCCGTGTCAATCACACGATCAAGCAACTCGATGACACTATGAAACAAGAGCGTCAGAACTTCGCTAAAGATTTCGACCGCGAAGCACAGATTCAAAAAGACACCTTGATCAGTCACAAAGAAACCTATTTGAAAGAGCTCTTCAAACAGAAACGTGATTTCGATAAGCGCATGGGACTCGAGAAGTCTCGCGGCGACGATCCGTTCTATCGCCTAAAGAACTTCGAAGCGAAGATTCACGAAGGCTCTGATCATTACGAACTCAAGGCTCGAGTCGCTCCTCACGAAAAAGACTCCGTCGACATCATCATCAAAGACGACAAAATCGTTTTGAGTGCTCGCCGCTCATACCAAGATGCCAATGAACTCGATGGCATCAAAACAGCGACGAACAACTACCAAACATATCGTCAGGAATTTGCGCTCGCCTCACCGATCGATGCTAAGCGCGTAGTCAAGAAGGTTGCTGACGACGGAACGATCACAGCAATCATTCCGAAACTGCCGCCGAGAATTCAGGCGAAAACGTAGATCAGATTTTTTTGAGAAGATAAGAAACTTCGGTCATCATGAACTTCATGCGACCGTGAAGATCTTCGAGTTGTGCGAGATTCGAGCGAAGTTGCTCGAGGACATCTGTTTCAACGACGTGACGATCAGCGATTTCGCGATACGTCTGATGATACGTGCGAACACCTTCATTCAAACCTAGAGCTGATGATTGTTCTGCCTGGCTTGTGTTGGTGGTCGTGCGAATCATTTGAAACTCCTCTAGAGAACCTGATCACTGCTCAGACAAAGTAAAGTCCGGCGATCAGCGCATCTCAACTTAAATTACCTTACAAAACGTACTGCGAGCGCGAGCGTTCAAAATTATCCGGTTCCACAATGGAACTTTTCTAAGAGTATTCAAATGCGGGGCCAGTGAAAAACCCTGCATCAGTACTCACAACTTATTGAATTCAGGTCAGACTTGCTTGGTTCCCGGCGCGGAGTGGCACTTGGAAGTGTCTTAGCCATGACACTTCCCGGAGCATCCGAATGCGCAAGACCCAGAACATGACCGAACTCGTGAACAAGAAGGCTTTCAATATCGATACGATTCGGAAGCAATACCGAGCTCGTTGCGAATTCGTGAGCGGCATCGTTGATACGGATGTCGGCTTCATGAATGCGGTCGCCCGACCAGTATACGGTGGTACGCGCCTGCTCCTGCATGCGATCGCGCTCCCATGTTTTCAATTGGTAAATGAAGTTGTCGCCATCTTGGGCCGGCTTGCCAGCACGCGAGGTCGCGAGAGAAACGCGCAAAACCTCATGGCCGATCTTCTCGTTCCATTTCTTTGCGGCCGCCATAATATCGTCGTGGAATTGCTTTTCGACGGAGTCGTCGATGTAGATACGAACCGGCAAGCTCGCGCCCCAAGAAATGCGCTGCTGATCGCGGTTCTGAACGAAATTGCAGCTCTCTTCGGCCTCAGGCTTCTTTGCACAGGCGTTCAACGCCAATGCAATAGCCGCTACTCCGAAAATGAAAACGATCCGACGAACCATGATGCTGCAACCTCCACACACACCGTAGTTCCCATTTCAAAGCTTGGGCCTCGATTTGACTAGGCCGGGACACGCTAACCGCTTGAAAGACCGGGATTTTTACGAGAGGCCGCAAATCAAAGCAAAACCCCAAACTGACTTCCCATTTTCGGCGCAGGCTGAAATTCACGATCTCAAAATGAGACGAGCATCGATAACTCATGAAAAACATAGAGAAATGTTTGAGTGTTGAGCATGTTGACAGGGTGTAGGTCAAAAAACGGTGCGTTTCGGAACCAGTGTGCAGTGTCTTCAGGCAGTAACTCTCGACACCAGGATCAACGAATCGAACCAAACGAAGGGCTAGCATAGAGCGGTCGCGCTTTGGCCCCAAAAACGTTGGTCTCGGCCTTGCTCTACTACCTCTGTATCAGCCTGCCGGGCTCCAGCCACAATCGTGGAAACCAGGAGAGCCCTCAGCCCATCACACAACCCTGCCTAGCGGACCGGAGGAAATCACCTCCAGCTCCCGCCCGCGCGTATGCAGTTCAGAAGAAAAACTAATATGAGGAAAAAGCCGGGAGCGAGGGAAGCCCTCGCAACAAATCATTCTCGATCAGAGAATCGGTAGCCGACACCGCGAACGGTTTCGATCTGATCACCGACGGCGCCAAGCTTCTTGCGAAGCGAAGCCATGTGAACGTCGATCGTACGATCTGTAACGTTCAAGTTTCCAAGCGCTCGCTCGCGCAATTTCTCGCGCGTCAGTACCTG
>DATLHP010000405.1:0-5414 GCA_035539835.1 Bdellovibrionales bacterium | reverse complement strand
GCGAATAATCTGTCCAAAGTTTTGACAAGCCTGTTCTGTTTTCTCGATCGGCTTGAGCTCATGGCGATCCGTTTACGTTTCGAATATTATCGCGCGTGATTGCGAACTATTCGAAAAAGGAAAACGCGATGAAAACCGCATTGGCTCTTCTTGTTCTTTCAATTGGAACATCGGCTCTCGCATCGGCGGGCTCTGATCTTCTTGGAACTTACACTTCAAAATCGGTTGTTCGATTTCCAGGTTACAACGCTGCAGATTGCAAAGCTGATGGCGGCGAGTTTGACGATGAATACTGTTACTTCACAAGCGAAGACGGCAATACTCTTCAAATCACTGAAGCCGGAAAAGACACCACAGTCTCGATCTCGGTTCTGTACGGTGCAGCTAACGAACGCTCATTTGACGGCGTAGTAACAAAACAATCAGGTACTCTCTTGAGTGTTCAGGAAGCTGAACTTGCAGAAGATGGCTCTGTGATCTCGAAGATCAAAGACGGCTGCGACTTAGAAGTTTCGATTGATCAGGATGGCATCGCAGACGTCGCTGTTGGCGAAGCCTGTGATCCAAATCTGGGCCGTGTTTCAGGTGCAAAAAAGAAGTAAGCGAAAATATTTAATTTTGATGGAGACGACTTTATGTTCAAATTCGCGATTCTAACTCTTGCCACGACACTTTCTTTCTCAACCTCTTTTGCCGGTGACCACTGGGACAACTGCTCTTCAGCAGACGGCTTCGTGAAACTCGAAAATGGCCAGGCGACCGTCGATGGTGTTGGTGAAGTGCAAGTTGCTTCAGTTAAAGTACTGAAAAAAATTAAGTCCGAAAAACAAACTTGCGTGCTTAAGGATTACAATCAAAAAGTAATTTCTTATATGAACGACACAACAGTCGAAGAAGTTTCGTACATTGTCGAAAAGTCGGCTCCAGCGAGCAAAGTCATCGTCATTTGCGAAAAAGGTGGCAGTGGCATCCCGGCTAATGCCGAATGCAAAGAGTAATTCGAAGCCGTAATACGCTTATCATGACTCTTGAAGTAGAAAAGGCGCCTTCCGGCGCCTTTTCTCGTTTGAGCCTTTCGATCGAGAATCAGATCTCGATGCGGTAACCGACGCCGTAAACAGATTCGATGCGGCCGCCTGAGCGCAAGATCTTTTTGCGAAGACCGCAGACGTGGTGGTCCACGCAGCGGGCAGAGACGTGGGCTGTCTGGCCCCAAACGGTATCGAGGATCTTTTCGCGCGATACGACGTTTCCTGAGTTCTGCACGAACAAAAGAAGAAGACGGAATTCAACCGGTGTCAGATCAAGCTGCGTTGGTGTGTCTTCTGTCGTGTCGAATGCTTGTTGGCGTGAGAGATGAATCTCGAGTGGGCCTTGGCGCAAAACGTTTTGTACCGGTGTGCGCGCGGGCTCTGTGCGGTTCTTCAACTTCGCATTCACGCGAACATGGAACTCCACGAGATCAAACGGCTTCGGAATATAGTCGAGAGCACCGAGCGTAAAGCTGCGAATGCGAGTTGGAACGGTGTTCGTTCCAGTCAGGAAGATCGTTCCTGTTCCCATTGCTTCGAGACTCTCTTTTGTTTTCGAGAAGAACTCGACGCCGTCTCCGTCTGGAAGATCGATATCCATAATAAGGAGATCGAAGCGACGATTGCCGTTGTCGTCAACCAAGGACTTCGCCTCTGCGAGGCTCGAAACCCAAGTGACGTCATGCTCCGGCTTCAGTACTGCGTTTACGACATCACGAATATCGGTGGAGTCTTCAACCAGTAGAATGTTCGCCATTGCGTACCCTCCTCAAGAAACTTTAGAGAGAAATAACCGTTCGAATCAAAGAATCTCACGCCCTAACAATTGTCGCGAGTAACTTTCGATGACTGTCTCACGATGATTCGGTTTTTTCATCGTTGTTCAATATATTGAGATCAGAGCGATTTCAGATTTCGTTGAAAAAGGTTTGGACAGGCTGCTGACGAATTTGTGAACAAGAACTAGGTCCTGTCGCTTTAATTATGAGCCCGCATCATTACCGAACTGAACTTCGACACCAATGCCTACGTATAGTGATTGTCCGGGTCCGATGCGATACTTGAAATCGCCTCGAAGTGAGACAGACTCCGAAATCGGCTGCGAGAAGCCTCCACCAAAATGCCATCCGCCAGCGAAGCGCGAACCCAACTCAGGTGGCGTGTACCAATCGCCATGAACACCTAAAATGAAATGCGCGGGAATCTCGTCAGCAAACACACTGAATTTATAGTCGAGAGCGAACGAGTTGTAGGACGTCCCTTCATCTCTAGAAAAGAAGCTATCGACTTCAAATGTTCCACGGCTTGTGGGAAGTGTGCCTCGTAAGCCCCAGCCCTGCATGACTTCACGAACTTTTCCCATGCGGCGTGGAAGAAGCGGGCCTCCGTGAATTCCAAAGGCGTAACGTTCTTCATTTTGTTCAGCGCCTTGTGCATACGCCGTTGATGAAACAGAAAGCGACGCCGCGATAACGGCCACAATTGCCGCGGCCTGCGCGACCGACTTGAATAGCGTTGGCGATAATTTGCGGTAGGCCGTAAAAGCCGCCATGAAGGCCAGTATGCCCATGGCGCTTGCGCACAGAAACTGTATCGAATACCCAAACGCATCAGCCAAAAAGCCAGCCGAGAGTGCTGCTGTCGTTTGCGAGATAACAACCAAACACGCTTGAACCGTGTAGTCACTCGCTGCTCGTTCCTTCGAGCAAGCATCCATCATGCAGGCGAACAAAGTGACAGTCGCTAATCCAGAACTGAAGTGATCCAACGATGCTGAAACAAGAACTTTGAAAACAGAATGTTCAGTCAACAACGGCCAAAGATAGGAACTGACCGCTAGTAATTGAACTGCACTGAAGATCACTAATAGCTTCATGCGCTGATTTGCAAAGCGACTCGAAAACCATCCGCCGACGACAGCGCCCAAGAATCCAGCCACAAAGCCGCCGGTACCAAGAATCCAACCGATGTCAGTCAAACCATAACCGCGATCAACCAACCACGGTCGAAGCATTGACGTCGCTGAAGCGTGACCAAATTTATAGAGAAGAAGAACAACCGCCCAGTGCCACGCTCCAGGTTTTGAGAAGAAGTGCAGAGCCTCTCTCAAGCCTCGTTTTACATTCAAACCAATGGTCGGAGGCTTTTGCGTACGAGGTGGTTCGCGATAGGCCCATACCGGCCAAGTGCACATCAGAGTGATTGCCGCCATCGCGAGCATCGAACCGTTCCAGCCGATTTGATCGTAGACGGCGAGAAGTGCGCCACCTCCAACAATCATTCCAATTCGATATGCGGCAACTTGAATGCCGTTTGCCCAGCCACGCTCACTTTGATCGAGGATATCAACAGCGAGTCCATCCGTTGCGATGTCTTGTGAGGCTGAGAGCAAATTCGTAATCAGAAAAGCGATAAAAACCAGAGACAGATTTTCTGTGAACGAAAGCGAGGCCAGGGTTCCATAAAGAACAATGCAGGCGATCTGAAGCGGGATCAGCCAAGATCGTCGAAGGCCGAATCCGCGAAATTCGAAGCGATCCATCGCTGGCGCCCAAAGAAACTTTAGTGCCCATGGCAGTGTTAGAAGGTTCGCCAGTCCGATGATGGGTAAACTAAGTTCAGCTTTTCTCAAGAGTACAGGGACGGCCTGCGTGAAAAATCCATAGGGTAGTCCTTGCGCAAGATAGAGCGACGTCAATAAAACGGCTTTACTAGAACGCTTCAAGTTGGCTCTCGCTCGGTTGCTGACAAGTTACGAATATTCTGTCGAGGCATGTCTCTTTACTAAAAACGAACGGTCCGTAAACTGCATTCTCTGATTCTGTGACGGCGAGCCGGTGTCGGCTTGCTCCCAGTATCTTAGCTTTTTTGAGGAGACCATGTGAACGAGCTTCTTCAGATGGAAATCAAAAGTTTCTGCACCCAATCGACATTGACTCCCAGGGAGTCGGAGATCGTCCTTCTCCTCGCCGAAGGTGTGGTTCGAATCAAAGATATCGCCGAAAAACTTCGGCTCAGTCCAAATACAGTGAACAACCACGTGAACAACGTGTTTGCTAAAACTGGGACGCGCTCGAAATCAGAGTTACTCGCTCGCATTTTGAACATGGTTGGCGACGGTCTCACGACAGGTCAGGGCGTCAGCCAACAAGCGTCAGTGAAAACAGTTTGATAAAGCCTGGTGTCCTTATGGCACCTTGCAGCTCGATACACAGGACTCCCGCTCAATCTTGATCGATGTGTCGCGACAGTCACTCGAGCCGGAATGGCGAACCACAGACAAGCCTGAAACTTTAGAGACGACTGTCGATGAACCGAAACGCGCTTTGCATGCGTTGACGGCATGGCTCAGAAGACCGGTGCCCATAGAGTTCCCTTGCAGATACGCAGACGCCTTCGCGCGATGAATTCCGATTCCATTCTTTGAGCTACTGCTTTGCAGGATCGTAAAATCGAAGCGGCTGATCGACATATTCGAGAGTTTGCATTGATCGACCGACGTGAAACCTTTGATTCCAAAAGGATCGGCACCGACCGATTCGATCAAAAAGACGTGCCCCGATTTCGCGACGATATCACCTGGTTTCAAACTCGAGGTGGTTTCAAACGAAGCATGTTGAAGGCACGTGAGTCCGTTTCCTTCAGGATTCGCATACATCGATGAACTAATACCGCTTGCACCGATGGCTTTCAGGCGTCCACTCACTTTTACTTTGAAACCAGCAGAAGCCAATGAAACGTAGACGTATGCTGAACAGTCAATGCCCAAGACCGATGTGCCGGAACCAGCATTTTTGAAAAGATTGAATGTCGATTCTTGATCGCTCGTCGTGTACGGCTTTCCGCCGTAATCGTAGATCATCGGATTGGCCCGAACATCGAAGCAGTTCGTTCCGTTCGCTGGCTTTACATAGGATTGCAAATACGGCTGACTGCTAATGAGTTGGTCGAGACTCGAAATTTCACGCTTTGATCCGACACCATCAGAATGGGTTCCGACAATTGAAATCCCTTTGAGGCTCGGAGTGTCGCCATCAAGCGCTTTACTCAAACCAGCTGAACAACTCTGGTAAGCGACAGAAATAGTTTTCAATGCTCCATAGACGGCAGGGTGGCGCGTGGCCTTCCAGCGCTCGAAGAGTGTATCAGTTGCTGGCACTGGAGTCGGTGTTGGGGTTGGTGTCGGAGTTGCGACTGAACCCGGAGGTGGAGTTGCCGAATTCCCAGGTGTTGGCGTTGCCGCAGGGGTGCAGGCGAGCGCACCGGCTTTCTTAAGATCAGAAGTGAATGCGTCGAGTTCTGCGAGTTTTTCTTTGAGCTTGTCTTGAATCTCGACTTTCTCAGGCGTCGTGCGGTCACCGAGTTCGATCGCTGAAAGAACCG
>DATLHP010000404.1:0-7206 GCA_035539835.1 Bdellovibrionales bacterium | reverse complement strand
TGTGAGCCAACCCCCACGGCACACGAGATTGATCCACCTCCGACGATGGCATCTCGGTACGACACAGAGAATATTTTGCGAGCGATGGCTATCGAGCCCAAGAAGACCGATGGAAAACTTGGAAAACTTCGGTCATCGCTTGGGTTTGAAAAAAACCCGTGGTGCATGGCGTACGTTGGAGTGCGTGCACGCACGACTCCGCACAACCCATTCTCTCCGCTGAACGTAGGACAAGGCATAGCGATGGAAGCCCGAAGCTTTGCGCAACCGTTCGGCGGTCGAATTGGCCCGTGGTATCGCGATCGATGGCCGCAAAATTCTATGCGTTCTGTGGGAACCAAAATCGATCGATTGGCGGCGACCAGGTACATCAACGACAGCGCGCTCGAAGATCCAGAGCCAGAAAAACGAATTCCGAATTTCTCGCGCTACCCAGGAGATTTCTTGGGACTTCGGTCGGCGCGCGCGATGGGCGCATCTCGAAACGTGTTCAATCAAATCAGAAGCATGCCCGAACGACTGCTCATGAAGTACTTCACGGGCACATTCAAAATTCAAGAACACGGCGATCCACTGGCGTGGGACATTGATAACAATCGTTTGATTCCCGGTACGGTTCCGCATCTCATTCGTCAGGCAGAAATCGCTGCCGTTGCGCCCGATCTTTTCGATGCCACGTATTACTCAATCGATCCGTCCTATTTTTTGAATTACCAGAAGCTCTTCGAGAAAGATCCGAACCGCTTTGATGGAGCACTTCCGCCATTGCTTGGGTATCAGCTCAAAGTTCCACCCGACATTGGCGGCCGCAACCTCTCTCAAGTCGCAGAGTTCAATGTGCAAAACCAGATTGCGACCGTGGTGACCGGCGACGGTATCGACAAATCGCTCTTGGCTGCTGACGGTGCGTTTTGGTTCATCCGCAAGTGGGAACATCTTTTGACGGGATGGGCTTCGCATGATGCACAAGATTTTTCGACGTTCCCAAGTGCGCGCTTCGGTCGGTGCGATAAAGCAGCGCCGGCTTCGGTCATGATTCCTGGAGCATGCGCGATGGGTGGTCGCACAGGTTACAGCGTTCGCTTCGTTTCGCGCGCCTATCTTTTGCGAGGCAATTGGCAGGTTGGTGGCGAGGGCGGCGGTGAAGGTCCGCTCCGCAATCCGCCGCCTGATCTCGAGTGGTAATCTCATTTTGAGACGCGTTTCATTGTTAGATTTTCCGGTGAATTCACCTACAGCGCTCTTCGCATGACATCACCTCGACACCTGCGCAGGAGTTCGACGAGTGGGTTTCAAAAAGCCCTGCAATTTTCGCTATTTCCCATCGAATCAACTAAACTGTCCCTAGGGCGACACCGATAAGTTCTGTAGTCGGGGGCTGAAATGAATCATCTGAAATTTCTGACTTTCATTCTGGTTGTACTTGCGTCTTTCCAGGCGAACGCAAGTGACAAAGACTTTCACGGCAATACCGAAGAAGAGTATTCAGCCGCGCGCGCAGCCAACGATAACAACGTTCAACTAGAGCCGGGTGACAAGGGCTATCAAGCGCAGAGAGATCTCGCGGATCAGGGAGAGGTAAGCACTCAAGTCGAGCAAGCTGCTGCAAAGTCGGCCTCTCAGGCTGGATCAGAAAGTAAAACAAGTAGTGCAAGCGCAGAAGAAGCGGCGCAGGCCTGCCTTAGCGCCGGCAAAGTAGCGAATGCGTCATGTGCGACTCTGAGTTTGTTTGGAATGGATCCGGGCCAAGCGATGATGGCAGAAAGTCTTCTTGCTGCGATTCCATCTCTCATCGGTTCGATGCAGAGAAACAGCGGCAACATTTCGCAAATGTGCAAAGACCAAGAGAAGCTGAATAAGGCGATTGGGTCTTTGTCTGCAATCAAGGGCGCTGCGTGTTTGATGACGATCAACAAGTGCGTCGCTAAGTGTGAGATCGAAAGCGAAACTCTCGGTAATCTCGATCCGAAGAAGAAAGCCGAGACGAAAGCACAAATCGCTGCGTGCAACGCCTACAAATCACAGCAAATGATGATGGTGATCCAAACGGCGTTCTCTTTGAAGAACGCATTGCAGGCAAGTCAGTGTGCTGACGAAACGAAGATTGCCGACATTCCGATTCCGTCTCCGTCACCGTTTCAGCCTGGCAACGTGGTTGCGGGTTGTGACAATCCAACTTATGCGGCTTCGAACCCTGTTTGTATCTGTCAAAAAGATCCGAAGAACAAAATCTGTTCGAACCAAAACGCAGGTTGGAATCAAGGCGGAAGTGGCGGAACCACAAACGCTGGCGGAATCAGTTCGCCGGGCGGTGATGATTTCGGCGATCTCGACGACGGCAAAGCTGTCGATGACACGGTTGCCAACGCGGACAATCAGCGTGGCGGTCCAAAAGATTCTGGTGGCGGCGGTGGCGGCGGTCCAAGCAGCGCCGGCGGACAAGGTGGTCTCAACGGAGGCGATGGCGGCGGTGGCGGCGGAGATCCCGGCATCGACAAAAACGTCATCACAGGTCAGTCAGGCTCTGGTGGCGGCGGTAACGCCTACATCGGTGCAGGTTCAACATCTGGCGGTGGTCGCGGAACAGCTTCACGAGATGACGACATGGATAGCAAGACTCTGATGGGTTTGGTGCCGAAGGGTCGTTACACAGATCGTTCAACGGCCGGAATGACATTGCCAGCGGTTGATGGAGCGACAGGTCCGATGGGGCCAACGCTCTGGGAAAAAGTATCCAACCAAGTTCAAACACAAGATCAGAAAATGCCGTTCTTGAACGGTTCGGGTCGTTAACACAGAGTCGGAGGATATCGTGAACAAACGATTTCAAAAGCTCGGCGTCGCTATTTCTCTTGCGGCATTCTCGCATGCGCAAACGGCATTTTCTCAAGACAGCTATAGTCAGTTGGATGTTTCACCAACGAGTGTGATCACGACACCAACGGCAACGACAACGTCTGCAAATACGGCAACGACGGCTGAAACGACAACAGCCAGTGAGTCTTCTACTGCGACCGCGACGGCACCGACTGCCTACAGCGGAGGAACAGCAGCAGAGAACTCGAAAAAGTCTTCGGGTCTTCAGACGGTTGCAAAGGTTGGTGCGGCTGGTGTCGCGGTGTTCATGGGAATTAAGTGCGCGACGGCAGACCCGGCGACAAGAATGAAGTTTTGCATGATGGCCGCAGCGGCGGTCGCGGCAACGGGCTTCTTATTGAAAAGCTCTGCTGACACTAAAAAAGCTTCGGATCAAATGGGCGGCGTCGATTACGGGTCTACAGGAACTGGAGTCAACGACACATCAAATTGTCCAACGTGTGCGAAGACCACGGCTGATGGCGGATATGCTTCGGCAAATGACAACGGAACTTCAGGCAACGGTTACGCTGCTGGAAGCGTCGATGCGAAAGTTGCATCTCAATACGGTGAATGGAAATCAAAGCTCGCAGGTATGGGATACAAAGTTTCAGAAGATGGTCAGAGCGTGACACTTCCAGATGGCTCATCGAAACCGTTGTCCAATGTTCTGACTCCACAAGGGATGGCATCGCTTGGAATGAGTGCTGATGAAATCAGCTCTGCGCAAGCGGACATGAAGGCAGCCGCAGGAAAAGCGGCAGATTCAGTTCGTGCTGTCGCGATGACAGCCCAAGGCGGAGCTGCTGGTGGCGGCACTGGCGGCGGTGGGGGCAGCGAAACCGGCGATGGGTCGGCGGGCTACGCAGGTATGAGCAACGCAGAGGCGTTCAAAAAAATTCGCGATGACAATACCGTCAACGGCAAAGCTTTGGGCACTGGCTCAGAAACTCGCGGTGTCGCGGCAGATGATGTATTTAGAATGGTTCACGAGCGCTACAAAGCCCGTGATGCTGGCGATTCATTCTTGAAATAAGAGTTCAGACCGGAAGAACGATTTCGTTCTTCCTTCTCTCGCCGGATTTCACAACCGCTCCGGGCATTAGAACCGAGTCTTCGACGACGGCGCCCGATTCAATGCGTGAGTTTTTTTCGAGCACGACGAATCCACCGAGTTTTACACCATCGGCGACTTTCGAATCACGATGTTGCATCAACATGCCATCGTTGGCGGTTCTTCCGAATTTGAATTCGGAGGGGTTGAATGTTCTGAGAATCGCGTCCATCGACTTTGCATCTTCGTCGTAAGATTTTTCGTTCATTGCGTTTCGCAAGAGCTCTAATGCCTCTGAAGTGGCATGTAAGAAATCTTTCGGATTTCCGGTTTCAAACCAGGTGTATTCGTCGACGACTGCGCGAACGGTTTCTCCGCGATTGATTCCGGCAACGAGAGCGTCGTAAAGGATGTTCGATTCGCCTTCGGGAAGATAGTCGAACACCCGCGAACTCAAAAGAAGCACGCCGATGTAGTGAAATCCTTCAGAGGCATTCGGAAATTTAGAGCGGTCTTTGCCGAAGCCAAGCACGTTGGCTTTTGAGTCGCACCAAACACCGCCAAATTGCGAACCAACCAATGGATGTCGCATCACTGCGATCGTCGCCAAAGCGCCACTCTTGCGGTGCTCATCCTTTACCCGGGTGAGCACGCCAGATTTGCGTGGCAGAATCACTTCGTCTCCGTTGCAGACCCAGAAGTCTGAGCCTTCGAGGAAGGGCCGAGCCTTCCAAATTCCGCCACCGCTTCCAAGCGGAGCGACGGGCTCTGGAGAAATATGAGTCTTCATTCCGAATGCGTTGAGACGAGAGGTGAGCGCCTCTACTTGTTCTGCTTTCCAGTGCGTGTTGAGAGTCACGTCGTCGACGCCGACTTCTTTCAATAGAAACGCAGGATAGAGAACGAGTGGGGTTCCGAGAAAGGGAACCGCCGGTTTCGCGAAGTGATCTGTCACCGGACGCAGGCGAGTTCCGAGTCCGGCTGTCAAAAGCATCGCCTTCATGCAAGGGGCCTCTTACTTCGCTTCGAATTTTTTCTCGAAAATGCCGTGATCGTTCAGAACGTTATAGAAAGAACGATACTCAGCAAAAGGCAAAAGACTCTTCTTCACCGTTTGCAGTGTGTGCGCGATGTACTTCAGGTAACGAGTATCATTGCGCAAGTTAAAGAAGCTCGAAAAACTTCCGCAAGCTTTGAAGCATCTTTGAATTGTCTGAATTTCGTAAATTCGCATGAAGTGCTCAAGTGACGGGTCATCTTTTGAGAACTCGCGGCGACGATCGAGATAGTATCCAATCAATTCGCGAGCGACTGCATCTTCCATGCTCACGTACGAATCGCGCAAGAGACTGACGAGATCGTATTGAACTGCGCCGAGGCGCGCGTCTTGGAAGTCGATGATGCGTACTTTTCCAAGCTTGATCATCACGTTTCGTGAATGATAGTCGCGATGAGCGATGTATTTGGGTTCGTTGTGAAGCGTTGTGCAGATCGAAGTGTAAACGCGCTCGAGTTCTTTCTTTTCGACATCGGAGAGCTTGATTCCGCAAAGGCCGACGATCAGGTGATCGCGTCCGTAATTCATTTCCCAAAGAAGCTTTTCGACATCGAATTCCATCTTGAATGCCGTGCAATCGGTGCGATCGGCTGTCGATGGATAATGCATTTTCACGAGTTCATCGATGGTCTGTTTGTAGAATGGCAGGCTTGCTTGTTGGCTCTGGTTCTCCCAAAACTTTCTTTCAAGCGTGAGGTCACCGAGATCCTCCAGAAGCACGAGACCTTCGTCGGGCGAAAGTCCGGCAACTGTAGGTACGGCGACACCATGTTTTGCGAAATGATCGCGCACGCTTAAGAACGGATAGGATCCATCATTCTTGAACGGCTCCCATACCATGAGAACCCAAGAGTCGGATCCCGCAACGACGCGGTAGTAGCGACGTGCAGACGCATCGCCGGCGAGCTGCATGATCTCGAAATCCTTGCGGCCCAGAACTCTATTTACAAATGGCTCGAAGCTCTTCAAAGCCTCTGGAGGAACAGGAGTCATTGCACGCTCGGTTCAAGATGAATGATGTTGAGCCTTTAGGCTCTCATTCACGGCGTACAATTTCAACGAGGCCAGACCAAAGACAGTCGGACCCCGAAGACGAAATCAGTGCATCTGTTTTTCGTCGTTTTTGAAGTACTGAATGTGGAACGGAATGAAGTGATCATCGCCAACAGCGTGAGAGTTTTCACGCACACTCGCCAAAATATGTTGAATCGTCGCATTGATCAGTTCGCGAGTGATCATCTCAGAAGGCTTTTCGCTCCATTGAAGCTTGATCAGCGTGAATAGCTGAGCGAGGTGAGGAAGCAAAGCTCCTGCGGCGATGAGCTCTTCGGCGTCAGAATTGATTCCGGCGATGACATGGGGCATGTCAGCACCTGGCTTCGTTCCGAGGTACTCCGCAAGCTTCAATTGCTGATTGATCGTTAAGCGAGTCAAATCGCGAATGAAGACTGTGATGTTGCCGAGCTCTTTCAACGATTCGCGCGAGTTGAAGACTTCCTGTGGAAGGTCTTCAGCTCCGACCATGGCCCAGCGATCTGACATCTGATGAATCTCGATCGCGATTCTCTGCAAAGGAAAAGCAGCTGTCGCTTCAAGTAAAAGAGGCGCTGTCGTGACCGGCGATTTCGGTGTCTCTTCTTCGAAATCGATATCGTTCACTTCAAGCACTCGGCCGTAACGAGCGGGGCGCAGTGGAATGACGTTTGAAGTTTCGTCGAGCATCGCAATACGCTCTTCGATCATACGCAGCTTATCTTTACGATCTTCTTGGCGAAGACCTGATTCGAGCATCATCGTCATGAGTTCAGCGAGAAGCATCAGGCGCTTCGGATTCGCATTCTCGAACTTGCGAATGATAGCGAGGCCAAGAAACTTGCCTTGAACGTTGATAGGGAAACCATATGCATCTTCGGTGTCGCTTTCGACATAGCGAGGCAGAGTCGAAGTCGGAGCATCAAGAGACTTCAAATCCTCTTTGCTCCACATATCGGTGTTGAGATTCTCGGACGGTTGAAACTCAACAGAACACCCAAGAATGTTATCGAACAGGCGATTCAATTTACCAAGTAGCTCAGTCATCACAGCGATCTCCTAAGACGGTCGATCATCGACCTCGGGACCACGCTATTGCGAGTGATGTGCCCACCGGTATGCCCGGTCACATTCCTATCATTTCAATGAGTTAGAAGAATGGGGAAGGGTGGGGGCTCGATCCGAAACCCGTTAGGATTCTAGCACT
>DATLHP010000403.1:0-6236 GCA_035539835.1 Bdellovibrionales bacterium | reverse complement strand
GCTTATGAAAACCGCGGCTATCACGGAGCCAAGGTCGAAATCGAATTTGAACTTCCAAACGACACTGAAGTGAGTGTCATCGCAACGATCAAAGAGGGCCAACCTCTAAAAATCACCGATGCGACCGTTGAAACTCCAAATAAGGAACTCTCAAGCCGCCTGAAACGTCTCGCTAAGTCTTTGAACGACAAAGTTCTCACAGACGACACTTTGACTGAGTTCAGCAACAAAGCCGGTGAGTTTTTACGCGACAATCGTTACCTCACCGCGAGAATGTCAGCGCCTGCCATCACTTACAACGCTGAACGAACTCAAGCGAAACTCTCGTACACCGTCGACAACCCGGTGCGATTCGAATTCCGATTTGAGGGCAACAAGCATCTCACTGAAAGCACCCTCATCAACGCACTCGAGGCGGAACGCCTTGCGGGTGCCACAGCAAGCCCTGCGCCGGATATGGCTGAGAAAATTCGTCGTCTCTATCAAGGCGAAGGATTTGCGAATGTCGAAGTCACTTACAAAGAAGACATCAACGACGATCTGCACCGTCAGCTGATTCGATTCAACATTGTCGAGAATCCCCGTGTTCGTATTTCGAAAATTGAAGTAACCGGCAATATCTCGCGCCCCCAAGAGTTCTACAGTCAGTTCATCAAGAGTTCGAGCTCAGACCTCATTGGATCTGGCTACTACAACCGCCGCGACGTCGATGATGGATCAAAGCGCTTGATCACTGAACTTCAGAATCAGGGCTTTTTACGCGCGAAAATTCAATCCCAGCGCGCCGAGTACAGCAAGGACAGAAAGTCTGTCGTTATCTCGCTCAACATCGACGAAGGCCCCCTGACTCAGGTTCGTCAAATTCGGTTCGAAGGAGCAGGCGCCTTCCCTCGCACACGACTCCTTGAACTGTTGAAGATCAAACAAAACTCTGCTCTCAGCCTGAAAGACCTCGAAGACAGTATCGAGGCATTGAAAGCGTTCTACCGTTCTGAAGGTTATCTTGAAATGCGATTGATGAACGAAAATGAACGCAATCGCATCGTGACCTACAACGATACGAACACTCAAGCGACCATTGAATTTGAAATCTATGAAGGTCCACGAGTAACGGTCGCGTCGATCGAATTGAAAAACAATTCGTTCACGAAAGACTACGTCATCTTACGTGAATTGACCTTTGCCAAAGGCGATGTTCTTACCCCCGAGAAAATCTCAGAATCCGTGACGCGTCTTCAAACTCTCGGTCTTTTCTCTCGCGTATCAATCCGTACGCTCGAGGATGGCTCTGCGGCAGCCAATCGAACGATCATCGTCGACGTGACCGAAGTGGATCCGGGACTCTTCAACCTCGGTCTCGGTATCAACAACGAACAACAGCTCACTTTCCGTGGCTACCTGGGCCTCGCCTACCGAAACCTGAACGGGACCGGTCGAGGCGCTGTTTTCCGTGTCGATCCGAAATATTCAACGGATCCACGCATTAGCTACATCGAGCATCGTATCGCGCTCTCCTATCTCGAACCGTTTATCTTCGGCAACCGCAATCGCGGCCGAATCAACGTTGTTCGCGACCTCAGCTTCTCAGGCTTCGATAAAAGTAGCGATGCGCTCATCCAAGAAGAAAACTCTGTCGGATTCTTACTCGAAAAAGATCTGACACCGAAAATCAAGCTCACATACACGGCATACAATTTCGCCAACCAGCTTCGCTTCAATCGCAGCACCAACGCGATCATCGAAACACAGAACATCGCCAAGACAGGACCGCTTGTTGAATTCGATTATCGAGATGACGTCTTCTTTCCTGCCAAAGGAACCTACTCGTTCTTGAACCTCGAATACTCCGATCCGGCATTGGGCAGTACTTCAGAAAAAGATTTCGCCATCCACTTCGTTAAAACAACGGCGTCATTCACGTACTATCAAAGTCTTTTTAAACGAACGGACTTCGTCTGGGCGAATTCGGTGCGTGGCGGATATCTGTCCAACCTCTCTGGCAAAACAAAGGGCGGAGTTCCGGCGCAGGAGGCGTTCTTCTTGGGCGGACGAAGTACTATTCGAGGATTCGACTCGTCTGATATCGACCGCTTTCCAAACTACATGGATCTCGGCGTCGAGAGGGGCTTAAGTGATTTCAAAGTCACATCAGATAGCGAATTTTATTTGATCAAAAGCGAGATTCGATTCCCGATCTACAAAAATTTCTTCATCGGACCACTCGGTGGAGTTTTATTCTACGATGGTGGCGCCGTTCTCTTGGCTCAAAAAGACTTACCAGATCCTTACCGCCATTCGGCGGGAATAGGTCTTCGTATCGCGACACCGGTAGGTCCGCTCAACCTCGAGTATGGCTGGAAGCTCGATCCACGCACTTACGGTTCGGACCTCAAAGAATCTCCGGGCGCCTTCCACTTCTCGATCGGTTCTTTCTAAATCAGACGGTCTCTACGTCGTTCGATATCGCCGTGAGGTTTGTGAAACATTCTTCGGCAGACATCAAGATAGGGACTTCTCTCAAGAACATCTCGGTCCCAGTGACCGAGATCCGCCGCGACCGAATAGGTTTCTTCGAGAAACTGTTTGATCATCCTTGAAGGCTCGCGCGCATGACGGACCTCTTCGTAAGGAAGAATGTATTCCTTCAAATCCGGATGAAAGAAAGCGCCCTTCGGCAGATCCGTTGCTTTCGCGAAACCATGTGGCTCGGGATAGGCATAACTGTAGAATGCCGCATGTGGATACATTTCGTTGCCTGGCCAGAATCCCGCGCTGCTGACTTCGTGCGAATAGGCCTCGCGGACCACGACTTCAGGAATATTCGGATATCCCGCAGGGTGCTGCGGAGCCACTCGGCCCGAGAATCGACTGACTGCAAGATCGAAGCTTCCCCAGAAAAAATGAACCGGGCTCGCTTTGCCGAGAAACTCTGAGCGAAATTCTTTAAAGACATTGTTGATCGGAACCAATACCTGCCAAAAACGACGGGCTTGATCGCGGTCGTACACACGAGGTCGATCGTCTTCTGGAAACGGTGTTGCATCGGCGAGTTCATTTGGCTTCGGATCAAATCCGACTTCGATACCGAATCGATCCAAGACATCCATCACTCGTCCATAGAATGAAGCAACGGATTCACTCAAAAGATCGAGCTCTTCACCACGACCATCACTCGTGACGATCTTTAGTTTCTGATCGATGAAATCAAAGTCGATTGAAAAACAACGATCACCATCGTTGATTGCTGAAGTCCCAAGTCCTCTTGGCGTCACATACAGTGTCGAATGCCAAGAGTGATTCAGCCAAGGATCTTTACAGAGACGAACCTTGCCAACAATCTGCACCCATCGATGCATCGTTTCGTAAGTATCTTTCCAAGAAGCGTAATCAAGTTCGAGCATGGCCATCTCCTCTCACAAGTCAGAACAACCATCTCTTACTATGTCGGTTTCTAAGGTCATGCAGCGAGTGCCTGGGCAAGGCGCCTAATCGAGATCAAACGTCACAATTTTTTATGGCGAGATGCCACTGAAAAGTTACTGGTTTGCGATTAAAACAGAACCTTGTCAGGAAGCCCCATTCGGGCTGCAACGATGCGAGTGATTTCGCTCGCCGTTTCTTCAAGTGCGCGTTCGGTGACGTTGAAGACGGGCCAGCGTTTGTTCTTTTTAAAGATTTCTTGGGCGTACGAGACTTCGCGTTGGATGTAGTTCATCGACGCGTAGTCACCGCCCGGATCTTGACCGAATTTTTCAAGACGGTTTTTGCGAATTCGAGAAAGAGAGTCGACGTCGATAATGAGCCCGACGATTTTGCGTTGATCGACTTTGAAAAGCTCTTCTGGCAACGGTGTCTCCATAACCAGTGGAACGTTTGCGACCTTCCAGCCTTTGTGACTCAAAAAAACAGAGAGCGGCGTTTTTGATGTTCGACTGACGCCAACAAGAATAATGTCGGCCTGATCGAGATCCGAAAGCGTTTTTCCGTCGTCATGCTTGACCGTGTATTCAATCGCTTCGATTCGCTTGAAGTAGCGATCATCGACCGTGCGAAGCAAGCCTGCTTGTCCGTCTGAATGAACACCGAAATAGCGATCGAGCGAATTCAACAACGGCCCAAGCAAGTCGACCGACAACAATCCCTTTTCGTTCGCGTACTCGGTGATCTTTAAACGCATCGAAGGACTGACGACCGTGTGAACGATGATGCCCTTTTTATCAAAGGCCTCGTTGATAGCGCTTTCAATTTGAGCTTCAGTGCGCACGTTTTTGTAGCGCACCATATTGATGTCCATTTGATCATATTGAACAAGAGCAGCACGAGTCATCGTCGCCGCTGTCTCGCCGGTTCCGTCCGAGAGAAGGTAAATCGTTCCGCGTCTGCGTCCTTCTCCGGATTCTTCGCTCACTCGGCACCCGCGTGATCAAACGCGGCTTCAAGCGCGTCGTTTTGCCAGAGGGCTGGGCGATTGCAGATCAAAACGATGATCGACCCTTTGCTCGGCGAGAACGCAAAAGCATCTGCGTCGGCAAACCGTTTCGCCTCGTCGAGTCCCAACGCACGCAGCACTGATTCGCTACGACCTTTGACGATCTTTCCGGGTTTTAACTGCGAAAGATTCAATTGAATCGGCGGCGCTTCGTTTTCATTGACGAAGACTTTGCCTTCAACAAAAAGACCATTCAGTTTCGTTACTTTGCCCGTCTGCGAAAGATAAGCCCCCGCTTCGAAATACGGAGCGAGATCCGAAAAGCGCTGTACGATGGCGCGATTCTTTACCGGAATTTTTTCGAGCTTCTCGAATTGATTTGAAACTTGAAACGGCGGCAGCGCATTTTGCTTCTCGTCTTCACCGAGAAGTGAGCGATTGCCTTCTAGCACTTCAGCCAAAAATTCACGGAGATTGCGATAACGATGCCCAAGTTCAGACAAGGGCTTTGGAAATAACCGGCTCAATTCCATCTGAGACCTCTTAACACTAGAACTCTATCGTAAAACGCGATCGCCTACGGCACAAGCTCGGTCAGGACTTCGACAGCACCATCGGAGTCCTGTTTCGGCCAAACTTTCGTGAACCCAGCCATCGTCATCCCGCGAGGCAAGAAAATCCTGACGCTCGGTCGCGCCAGCCCCACCCAAACGCGGTGGCAGGTCGAAATCCAATCTGCATCAGTTTTGAACGGAACGACCACTGTCTGAGCCGCCGGAACCAGCTTTTCGCAGGCAATCATCATCGGCGCTTGCGGATCAAGACGTACGGTGGGTGATTCGAACTCAGAACGCGCGATCACCTCTTCTAGTTCTTTTGAGAACAAAGCTGGCGTGTGAGGTGTCGATCGCTTGATTTGGTAATTCAAATACCAATCGATTTTCTTGGTCCACTCTGAGTGCTCAAGATCTGGCACCAACCAGACCTGAGAACTCGGAGAAAACGCCTCAAGCTGATCGACGACCTTCATGCAATTCCCTTGGCGAGGTTATCAAGAATACCGTTCACAAATGCACCTGATTCAGTACTGCCGAACTGTTTCGCCAACTCGACAGCTTCGTTGATGGCAACACTTGGCGGAATCGCTGGCTTCATCATTTTCATTTCAAAAACTGCGATACGCATCACCGAAAGATCAACGAGCCCCATGCGCGAAGTTTTCCAGTGTGAACTATTCGACTGAATTGCGCTGTCGATCTCTTCCATGCGTGAAGCGATTCCGACAAAAAGATCGGTTCCATATTCAGAAACATCCGCTGGAACTTCGAAATGTTGAATGAACCGACGAGCCATACCATCCGCTTGTTTCGGATCGAGTTCACCAGACGCCAAAAACTCTGTTTGAAACAGAAGTTGCAAGGCCATCTCACGCGAACGCCGTCTCAATCCACCACCACTCATCTTTTTACTTTCCCTTACCTTCATCAGGCGATTCAAGCGCTAGCTCGTCGCCCTCAAGTCTCGATACAAATTCGTCGACGTCTTTGAACGTCTGATACACGCTCGCGAACCGCACATAGGCGACATCGTCGATAAGACGAAGTTCTCGCACTACTTTCTGCCCGACCGATTCAGAAGTCACTTCGCGTTCAGACCGCGATAAAACCCATTTCGCGACTCGGTCGACCATCTGCTCCATTTGAGAGAGCGATACCGGCCGCTTCTGACATGCTGCCTGAATCCCTTTAAGAACTTTTTCTTTCGAAAAGGGTTCTCGACGGCCGTCTTTTTTCACGATGAACGGAAA
>DATLHP010000402.1:0-2841 GCA_035539835.1 Bdellovibrionales bacterium | reverse complement strand
TCCAGCGTGCATGTGGAACAAGTTTAGAAACATTCAACCAACTCGCACTCAAAGTAGCGTTTGGTCAGATTGATTCAGGCATCGCAGGCGGAGTCGATACGAACAGTGACGTTCCGGTTGTTTTCCCTCGTTCGATGGGATGGAAGTTACTCGATCTACGTTCGGCGAAAACGCCAATCGAAAAACTGAAGGCATTGGCGGCATTCACGCCGATGGATTTGAAACCCATTCTCCCTGGCGTGATCGAGCCTCGCACTGGAATGTCGATGGGTGATCATTGCGAAGTGATGGTTAAAGAGTGGAAGATTTCTCGTAAAGAACAAGATGAATTGGCTCTACGCAGTCACAAGAATGCAGCTGCAGCGTACGAAGCCGGATTTTATCGCGACCTCGTTTTTCCGTTTAATGGCGTTGAAAAAGATGGGTTCGTCCGTGGCGACACGACTCTTGAGAAGCTCGCATCCTTGAAACCTGCGTTTGACAAGAGTGGAGCAGGAACACTAACAGCGGGAAATAGTACACCGTTGACCGATGGTGCAGCTGGCGTCCTTCTCTCGAGTGAAGAGTGGGCGAAGGAACGCGGCTTTGAGCCGCTGGCTTACTTCGTAGACTGTGAATCTGCTGCGATTGATTTTGTTGCGGGCGAAGGTCTTTTGATGGCGCCGACCATTGCTGTTTCTCGCCTACTCAAACGAAACGGACTCCAACTTCAAGATTTCGATTTCTATGAAATTCACGAGGCATTCGCCGGTCAGGTGGTTTGCACGCTTCGCGCTTGGGAATCTGACAAATACTGTCGCGAAAGACTTGGCCGAGACAAAGCGATGGGATCAATTGATCCATCGAAAATGAACGTCAAAGGCGGAAGCCTTGCGACGGGACATCCATTTGCTGCCACCGGTGCCAGAATTCTCGCCACCCTAGCGAAGACACTGAAAGAGTCTGGAAAAGGGCGAGGTCTTATTTCGATCTGTACAGCAGGTGGAATGGGCATCGCTGCAATCATCGAACGTTGAGAAAAGCGCAAACAAACGACGCTTTCTTGCCAAGCACATCGTAGAAATCGCTGATGAAATTGAGACTTCTTGTGAAGGGAGTCTCAAATGGCACAGATGCGATTGGAAACCAAAAATGAGCTTATCGGTCTTGAGAAAAAGTACTGGCAAGCTCTTAAAGACAGAGACGTTCAAGCTGCACTCAAACTAACTGCTGATCCTTGTGTCGTTACCGGAGCGCAAGGGGTTGGCGTTATGACACTTCAACAAATGGAAGAGATGTCGAAGAGCGCTGACTATCGACTCAATAGCTTTGAATTCGTGGGAGAGCCCGACGTGATCTCTGTGACAGACGACGTTGCTGTCGTTGCATATAAAGTGAAAGAAGATCTCACCGTCGATGGAAAACCAGTCAAACTCGAAGCCGCTGAGTCGTCGACATGGGTTAAACGCGAAGGCAATTGGGTCTGCGTCCTTCACAATGAATCGATCTCAGGAGATCCATTCGGTCGCGACTAAAGAATCGTTCCCTTCTTCGGCTCATCCGGAAGGGGAATGTGTTCGTTGTCATCGCCTGGAATTGTTTTGAAGCGGCTTCCGGGGGCACCGGGTCCTAAGCGCCACTCGGACTTTGCAGCTTCGAGTCGTTCTTTCGAACTTGATACGAAATTCCAGAAGATGAAACGGGATCCTTCTAGCGGCTCGCCGCCGAGGAGCATCACTCTAGAATCTTCGACGCCGCTGATTTCCACTTCGCAATGCGGTTTCACGACGGCCATCGCATGTTTTTCAATTTCATGACCATCAACGGTGATTGTTCCTTCGACGTTGTAGATCGCGACTTCTCGCTTGCTTGAAGGCAAGGTGAGGCGGTCTCCAGCCTTCATCTGCGCGTCGACATAGAACATATCAGAATGAACGGGAACGGGACTCTTGTGATCAAACGCCGAGCCTAAGAGAAGTTTGAGTTTCACCCCATTCACTTCGAACTCTGGAAGCGTCGATGACGGATGGTGCGTGAACGCTGGCGCGGTTTCCTCATGCTCTTTTGGTAAAGCGACCCATAGCTGAATTCCGTTGATCGGGCCGCCGGTCTTTCGAAAGTCGTCGGGGCTTCGCTCGGAGTGAACGATTCCGTGCCCGGCCGTCATCCAATTCACAGCACCCGGCTCAATGAGTTGAACTGAGCCGAGACTATCTCGGTGCAATATCTTTCCGGCGAAAAGGTAAGTCACAGTCGCCAGGTTGATGTGCGGATGAGGTCTGACATCCATTCCTTGATTGGGTGCAAAAATGGCTGGCCCCATGTGATCGAAAAAAATGAAAGGGCCAACCATCCGATGAGTGGCGTAAGGCAAAATACGACGGACACTAAATCCGCCGAGGTCGCGTTCGCGAGAGCGGATAATCAACTCAATATTTGGCAAGACAAGGTTCTCCTGAGTTCAATCGATGCGGCATGCTTCCTCGAACAGTGGTCGCGGTGCGCGTGGGAAGAGTTTCGAGGCGTCACCGTATCCGATGTTGCAGATGAAGTTTGATTTCCACGTTGTTCCTGAAAGAAAGGTCTCATCGACCATTGCGTTTTTGAAACCTGACATCGGTCCACAATCGAGACCGAGAGCGCGGGCCGCGATCATAAAGTAGGCGCCTTGCAGAGTTCCGTTACGAAACGCTGTCTCTTTGATGAGTTCTGTTTTTCCGATGTAATCCATTTGCGGATTTTTTGCATGCGGTACGAGTTTCGGCAGTTTTTGGTAAAACTCCATGTCGTGACAGATGATGGCTGTCGCAGGCGCCGCTTTGACCTTCTCGACATTTCCTTTTGAAAGACAGGGAATGAGCT
>DATLHP010000401.1:0-8147 GCA_035539835.1 Bdellovibrionales bacterium | reverse complement strand
CACCGATTCCCGGCAAATGGATGAATGAATTTTCGATCACTGAGATTCTCTAACTTAATAAATGGCTTAGTAAATGACTCGGATTTCGACAGCGGCTTTCGCCGGCGGCGTAAATGCCGAGAGCGTTTCAGTCACGCAATCTTTGAGCATTTCTGGAAAAGCATTCGTATCACGACGTTCTTTGAATTCCGAGAAACGTCCCGCTTTGTAAGCCGCGACGTAATCAAGAGTACCGAAACGAAGTGGATCCGCTTTTGCGACATTTTTTTCGCAGCGCTGAAGATCGCTCAAAAGAGTATTGAGAGATGGACCTTCCATGCCTTTAGCGCGAACGCTGAAGCCATCTGTCGTACTTCCTTCGCTTGCCATTTCATTTGTGATTGGAGCAAGGGTAAATGCCGAGATGATCGAAGTCCCTACCGGAACGACCGAACTCACTTCGCTGAACGCTGCGGCCGATGCCGAACGCCCGGCCTTGTTGACCTCAGTTAGATCTTTACCATCGAACTTGAAGATCAGTTTTCCGAGATAGCTCGCTTTGTTCGACTCAACCTGAAAACCTTCAGGATAGAGATCCGTCATTTCGTAAACGCGTGTAATGCCGCAGCCCAAACGACCGACGTCGTAGATACCTGGTTCAAGCGGAGCGAACGCTGCCGACTGTCCCGCCGCAATCGTTACGAAAAAGCTTTTTCCAGATTTCTTCTGAATGAACCGAACGCGACATTGGCCATCGGCAGGTAAATTAGATCCGACGAATTGGTAGGCAAAAGCAGCGCCCGCTGTTTCGCTCTGGCCACGTGTTCCTGGAACCGGAAGAACCGTCTGCGTGTTGACACTCGCAGTCCCGCGCTGTGGAGAGGTTTCGATCGTTGCGCAGCCAGCAGCCGCGATCACCGAAAGAGCCATGAGAACGGATTTCTTCGAAATATGACCAATCATTGGTGCCCCCGTTGAACAACGCAGTCGCGTTACTGGGTCATTCTCCGAGAGCTTTCGGTCTTAAGCAAGCTCTACTAGCACCGGAATATCTGACTGAGATGAAGCTTTTCTCGGGCGTCGAATCCATTGACGAATGAACGGAACTTCCCTGGTGAAATCGAAGTCGTGTCCTTTCGGGAATTCGCGGTACAAAACCGGGACATCGCCATTGAGCAGGTGCGTGATGTCCTCGCGAATTTCATCAGGATGGATAATGCGATCGCGGCTACCGTGAGTCATCAGCCATGGCGTACGACGGGCGCCTGAACGCGCGATTTTGTAGCGCCAGCCTCGGAAAAACCAAAGGTAACCGCTCACGCCAATCATTCCACCAAAAGCTTCGCGATAGTTCATCACCAAATCACACGCAACGAGACAGCCCTGAGAATGGCCCATCCAAAAGATGTCTTGAGGATCCCAGCCTGCATTTCCGAGCTCCTCCACAAGAAGGAATAGCTTTTTTCGAACCTCTTTTACGCCACGCGCGTGACGCGGCTCCGTAGCAAACCAGCTATAGCCCTTCTCGAATTTTCGAGGTGCGTTGAGAAGAAGGTAGTTGAAGCCCGGAAGGCGTAATTCTTGGCGAATATCGGCAAAAGATTGAAGGCTATCGCCCTTGCCGTGCAGCACGATCATTAGCTTTTGTTTCGAGCGCGGAATCAGCCGCGACGAGGGTAAAAACCGATGTTCAAAAAGCTCAGTTGTGAATAAAGAAGCGCCCCGTTTCATGCGCAGAGAATAGCACGACCATGGTCTGGCTTTGAGCGAAGAACTCCCCTCGGAAAACGATTCAAGCCATGCCGAATAGTTGGTCATTGACGGTCTTGGGCATCTTGATCTTTGCCACGACATCTTGAACACTTAGGTCTCTTATTCCCCGGAGGAACTTTAGAAATGAACAAGAAGAACGCAGTCATGATTTTCGCAGCGATGAGCCTCGGCCTTGCAGGATGCTCGAGCGCAGGTAAAAACACAGCTATTGGCGCTGGCGCGGGAGCCGCAGCCGGTGGTGTTCTCGGAGCCGTAATTGGTCACCAAACTGGCAACCGCGCAGGTGGAGCTCTTATCGGAGCAGCCCTTGGCGGAGCGATGGGTGGCGTTGTTGGCAACCGTCTCGACAAGCAAGCAAAAGAGCTCGAGCAAGTCGCTGAAACGAAGCGCACCGAAAACGGTATCGTCTCTAAACTGAAGAGCGATATTCTTTTCGATACAGGAAAGTCAGACCTCAAAGCCTCTTCAGATGCGAACCTGAAAAAGATGGCTGGCATCCTCAAAAAGTATCCAGAAAACGTTCTCACGATCCGTGGCTACACAGACAGCACTGGTTCAGACAAAATCAACCAGCCGCTCTCTGAAAAACGCGCTTCTGCTGTTAAGTCGAAACTCGTTGCTGGCGGCGTTCCTGCCAACGCAGTGACAGTTGTCGGCATGGGCCCGGCAAATCCGATTGGCGACAATGCGACTGCGGAAGGCCGCTCGCAAAACCGCCGTGTCGAAGTCGAAATCAAAGTCGATGAGTCGAAAGTTCCTAAAGACGCGAAGTAATCAGCGATTACTTTCAAGTTTTGGACACATCTCAAGCCTCTCTTTGCCAAGCATAGAGAGGCTTTTTTATGACTTTTGGACCCGCACTCTTCTGGAGGTCCGAAGACATGGCTCGTAAATCGAAGAACCAAAAGAAACGCCCTACCATGAGTCGCCGTTCTCGCTTCATGCGAAACTCCGCTTTCGTTCTTGCCTTCTTAATGGCGGGGTCATTGATCGGCGCATCTTACTATCGAAAGACCACCGGACATTTGACGCACGGAAACGGTTCGAAAACCTCTCAGCCCGAAAAAGAGGCGCGGCCAATTCCCTATAAGACCGCCCCAGCTTCCTAAGAACGTCCACGCCTTGTCTTCATGCGCAGGCAGAGCTATGGTTTAAGCGTTAAGCCATATCTCACGAATCGGAGAAGCCTGATGGAAATCGGCATCTGGGAAATCGCAGCTATCGCGATCGTTGCACTTGTTTTCTTTGGCCCTAGCCGTTTGCCACAACTCGGGCGCTCGGTCGGTGAAGCCATCAACGGTTTCAAAAACGCGATGAAAAACGATCCAAAGACAGAAAAGAAAAGCGAGACCGTTGCAGACTCGAAAGAGGACTTCACGACTGAGAAATCAAAGACTCGCGAAAAATCACACGTCGACAGTTAAAAAAGAGGATCGCTTGACGGCACCTATTCGTATCTTCATCACGGGCGGCACCTTCGACAAAGAATACGACGAAATCGCTGGCCGTCTTTTTTTCAAAGACTCGCACGTTCCGGAAATGCTGAAGCTCGGCCGCAGCAAACTCCCCGTCGACAGCCGAACGCTCATGATGATCGACAGCCTCGAGATGTCTGACGACGATCGCGCCACGATTTTGAAAAATTGCTCGAGCTGCAAAGAAGATCACATCGTGATTTCGCATGGAACCGATACGATGAGCGACACCGCTCGTGTGCTCGGCGAAGCAGGGCTTGCAAAAACAATCGTCCTGACCGGAGCGATGGTTCCTTACAAATTCGGAAACTCTGACGGACTCTTTAATCTCGGAAACGCCCTCGCGTTTGTTCAAACGCTTCCTCATGGTGTTTATATCGCGATGAATGGTCGCTATTTCTCATGGAAGAACGTCGAAAAAGACAAGCGTACCGGTGAGTTCAAAGAGAGGACCGCGTGAAGAAAGCAAAGAAGGCGTCACGACGCTGGGTTGTTAAAGCCGGAAGCCAAATGGTTTGCGGCGGGGGCCCGCTTCTTTTGCGCGCGTGGATGAACCAAGTTTCGCTCTTGAGAAAAAATCACGGCATCGAAGTGATCTGGGTGACTTCGGGCGCAATCGCATCTGCGGTTGAAAGAACAGAGTTCAGACCGAAAAATGGAAAAAAGCGGACTCTCCCTGAGAAGCAAGCGCTGAGCGCGCTCGGTCAACCAATGGTCATGGACCAATATCTTTTGGCTCTCAATGCCGCTGGAATGATCGGAGCTCAGGTGCTTCTTACAGCCGGCGATATGCGAGAAAAAGGACGTCGCCGCAACTTGCAAAACACTCTCGAGACTTTGTTGAACTGGAAAGCAGTTCCGATCTTGAACGAGAACGATGCGATTGCGACCGACGAAATTCAGTTCGGCGATAACGACTCACTTTCTTCGCAAATCGCACGCGTCATGGGCGCTGAACGTCTGATTCTTTTGACTGATGTCGACGGACTTTACGATTCTGATCCACGAACGAATCCGAAGGCCGCGCTGATTCCTTATCGAGCAAAAGTAACACCGCGTGATTTGAAGTATGCGGGAAAGAACTCTGGCTCAGGCAAAGGCACTGGCGGAATGTTCTCAAAACTTCTGGCTGCTCGCGAGGCAGCAAAAGACGGCATCGTCACCCACCTAGTGCGAGGAGATTGGCCGCAGAACCTCGTTCTTCTCGCGAAAGGAAACTCGATCGGCACTCAAATCGGCGGTCGCTATGTCTGAAAATCTCTCGACTGAAATAGAAAATGCATTTGCGGGTCTACGAAAAGCCGCCCGGGTTTTGAGAAGTCTTTCGACGCAAAAGAAGAACGCCGCACTCCTCGCGATCGCAGACAAGCTTTCGAAATCTGAAGCCGAAATCTTAAAAGCCAACGCCGAAGACCTCGCTGCACTTCCGAACGATGCAGCCATGGCATTTCGCGATCGTCTGACCTTAAACCCTCAACGTCTCGAAGGTATGCGCGAAAGCCTTAGACAAGTCGCGGCCCTTCCCGATCCCGTCGGCGAAGTCGCCGAAGAAAAAGTCCTTAAGAATGGGCTTCTGTTACGCAGAGTGCGTTCGCCACTCGGCGTGATCTTGATGATCTTTGAATCCCGCCCAAACGTCATTCTCGAAGCCTTCTCGCTCGCTTTCAAAACCGGGAATGCCATCGCCCTTCGTGGCGGACGCGAGACGAAGAACACGGCCCGTGTGTTTTATCGCCTGATGCAAGAGAGCCTCAAAGAGTCTGGTCTTCCTGAGTTGAGCTTTTATGGCTTCAACGACTACGATCGCTCTCTTGTCGAAAAACTTCTTTTGCGAAAAGACCTCGTCGATATCGTCGTTCCTCGCGGAGGCGACAAACTGATCGAGTTCGTTGAAACCACCGCTGTGATGCCGATCATTAAAAACGACCGCGGTCTTTGTCATGCCTTCATTGATGAAACAGCCGACCTCGATATGGCTGTTCGCATTGTCGACAATGCAAAAACGCAACGACCCGGCGTTTGTAATTCACTTGAAACGGTCCTCGTTCATAAAACGATTGCCGAAAATTTCTTTGCTAAACTCACGCCGGTATTGAAAGCGAAAAACGTCGAGTTTCGCTGCGACGATCAGAGCTTTGCGCTCGTGAAAGCTGCAGACGGAAATGCTGTCAAAGCATCCGATCGCGATTTTGATACTGAACATCTCGATTTAATTTTGAACTGTCGTATCGTGAACGATCTCGCCGATGCAATTGCCCACATCGAAAAACATGGCTCTCGCCATTCTGAGACGATCATCACGAAAAGCGAGACAAACGCTCGTCAGTTTCAAAACGATATCGATGCAGCCGCCGTTTACTGGAACGCTTCGACCCGTTTTACGGACGGCTTTGAGTTTGGCTTGGGCGGAGAACTGGGAATCAGCACTCAAAAGCTCCATGTGCGCGGCCCTGTCGGTTTGCGCGAGCTCACGACACCTCGCTGGATCATCGATGGGACCGGCCAGACTCGATAGTGTGTCGTCGAATTGACATGCTCGCCATGAATCGTACACAGCTTCCGAGGTACTATTGCACGTACTTGAGGAGGCATCTGATGGCACAAGAAAATCAATTCACATCACGTTCGTCTGCAAATAGACCCGGCGATCTCGGCGATATGTTGGCCGATGCGATCGCAGGAATATTTCGCACACTCGAGCCGCAAATCAACGATCTCTCCGGAAAATTCGCCGCCCAAGCTGTCGACAAAGGCAGATATCTTGTGACGACAGCCTACTCGCGAGCTCGTAAACAGCCGTGGTATTTAGTTGGAATTGCCGCCGTGCTGCTTGTCGGCGCTGCCGTCTATCTCGGTTTCGGCGAGCGAAACGAGTTCGAAGGCGAAGAATACACTCACTGAGTTTGAGTATTCTTGGTGATCAACATATCTGAACAGCCGTAAGCTTTGCGTACGCGATCGCGGAATCGTGGCGAATGCTGAGCAAAGCATTCAACAACGTCAGAGACGAGTGGATGTTGTCCGTCGCGCACGTGATCACATGTGTTTGGCAAAACGGACTGGGGGCCATCTTTCAATTCACCCAAAAGAAGCGTGAACGCGATACCCACCGACTCCTCAATGTAATGACCCGGGCAAAGCCCATTGCATGGTTTGTCGATTTCTTTTCGCTGATTAAGACCAGCGAGATCATTCAAACACTGCGCGAGTTCGCGATTCTCACCAAGATCCGACCAGAAATCATAAGTCGCATCGGGCGTCTTGAAATCAGCGCTGCAACGTCGGCGAGCAGAATCGATCCACTCTGTCGCTCGCATTGCGCGCTTCGCGCCCTCTTGACCACTCGGTTGATTCACAGCCGTATCGCGCATGCGAACCATGCTACATGCGTGACCAAACTCATGCAGAAGCACTGGCTCAGTCGCAGCAATACCTGAACTCAGCGGCACATAGCTAGAGAGCGTGATTTTCCCGTGGAGTGCTTCATCCGAAGCCGGAGATCGTGTTTGACTCAAGTTGCGTTGAGCGATCTTTCGCATCTCTGCAACATCGCCTGTACCTTTGACTTTCGAAATGACTTCGAAAATCGATCGATATGCCGAACCGGCCATGTGAAAGCTTCCGCCAAAGACACATGGATCTGGCTCGTCAGGATTCGCATTCGGTTTGCAAACTTCGACTTCGACTTTCGCCATCCCCTCTCGGCAAGCGACGTCATCGGGTCCGCAGCAGAGATTGGTTGCTTTGTTGCGTACCTCTTCGATTTTCGCAGGCAAGCGCTCGAGATCTGTCTTGAGCGAAGGATCCATATACAGATTGCCCTTGCCGCGCTTCGAGAGTTGATTGCGGCTCGGCCAAGTGTAGCTCGATGTGTATGGATCAAGATTCTTGACTCCGCAGCGATCGAGTTCGGCGCGCGCTTGTTTTACAAACGGCTTGCACATCGCGCTGATCGTCGACGTGTGAAAGCTCAAATCGTTCGAAGCTTTGGGATAGTTATTGAGAGCATCACAGATCGGCGATGACTGCGTGACAGCGGTGACGACCGGTTCACTCACCGATGGCGGCGTTGTCATTGATGTCATGGAAGTCGAACCTGTAACGTTATCAAACGCACGGGTTTCGTACGTGATGGCCCCACAGAAAGCGACGAGAGCGACTATGATATCGAAGAGTCGATAGCGAACGTTCTTGTGCATCTCTTCAAAGATTATGGAGAGATTGTGTTACTCGCAACACACAGGGGTTTCTGTTCGCATTCACCTTCGAAACCAGACTAAGTGCCTGTGATTCCTCGCCTCTCATTTGAAGACAACGACACTGCATCTCCAAAGCATTAGACCTTCGTCTGGCAGATGATTTTCATCCACGGTGAAAAACCAAAAACGGAAAAACCTAACTGATGAGGAGAATCATCATGACGAAAACATTTAAGACCCTTATTGCAATCTCAGCACTCGTAGCAGCGGCGGGATGCACACGCGGCGGAGAGCGCACAACGGATGCAACAGATACGACGTCTGGAACGGCAGCGGGAACGACTTCAGGAACCACATCCGGCTCAACGATGGATTCAACAACAAGCGGAACGACGGACACGAGCGGGACAACAACTGGCTCCGACACGATGGGCACAACGACCGATACGACGACATCGGACACGACATCTGGCACTTCAACGAAGCCGATGATGTCGCCTTCGCCAACTGCGTCCCCTATGACGAAGTAAAAAGGCGTCGACGCGTCAGCAGCTATTCTGTCAAAGCAGAGGGAGCTCGAGCCTGCATCTTCAGCAGAATTCGACTCCCTCTTCATTATATTGAATTTGAGCGACTTTTCGCCTCATCTATAATCAATACTTATGCTAAACGTAAAATAATAGAATTTAACTTTATGGAAACCTCGCGCTAAGTCTAGGTT